>CAZUUP010000255.1:0-8097 GCA_964623105.1 uncultured Akkermansia sp. | reverse complement strand
CGCGCCAGTCCGTCATGGTGTGGTCTTTCGGCCCCGACGGAGCAATCGATTTCAACCTGCCAAATCTGGTAGAGGGCAAGGCCGATGCCGGTAAAAACCAGGACAATGTCCTGAGTTGGTAAACACACCAACTCATCGTCCGAGCAACCAGGGCGGGCGCGCCAAAGACGGGTGCCCGCCCTTTCTCCTTCCCGCCCCCATCCACGGCCCGCAAGGTCCCGAGCAGCACCCCGCCGGTCAGGCCGCCCCCATTCACGCAGCAGCTACCCCAAAAAGGCCCCATGCACCGCCCGCATGGCCGCCTCGCCCTTCGCCAGTTCAATCACCACCGAAATCTTGATTTCGCTCGTCGAAATCATCCCGATGTTTACGCCCTCCTTCGCCAGCGTCTCAAACATCTTCGCCGCCACGCCGCTGTGGCTCTTCATCCCCACACCCACGATCGAAAGCTTGGCGATCTTCTCATCAATCGACAGTTCCTTGAAACCCGACTCCGCCTTCAACCCCTCGATGACCTTCTGCGCCTTGAGCAGATCGGGCTTGTCCACCGTGAACGAGATGTCCGTTGCCGCGGTGCCGTGGCTCACGTTTTGCACAATCATGTCCACGCTGATGACAGCGTCGGCCAGCGACTTGAAAATCCGCGCGGCCTGGCCCGGCTTGTCCGGCACGCCGACCACCGTGAGCTTGGCCTGATTCTTGTCGAGCGCGACGCCGCGCACCACGATGCCTTCCATGCTGCGAGTTTCTTCTTTCACAATCGTTCCTGGGTTGTCGTTCAAACTGGAGCGGACCTCAAACACCACGCCAAACTTCTTGGCAAACTCGACCGACCGCAACTGCATCACCTTCGCGCCGCTGCCAGCCAGCTCGAGCATTTCGTCATAGGAAATCTCCGTCAGCTTGCGCGCCTGCGGCACAATCCGCGGATCGGCGGTATATACCCCGTCCACGTCGGTGTAAATCTGGCACAAATCAGCCTTCAGTGCCGCCGCCAGCGCAATCGCCGTCAGGTCCGAGCCGCCCCGTCCCAGCGTGGTGATGTGCCCCTCGGCCGTTTCCCCCTGAAACCCCGCCACAATGACCACGTTGCCCGCGTCCAGCAGCGCATGCACCTTTTTCGGCGTGATGTTCTGAATCTTCGCCTTGGTATGCACACCGTCCGTGACAATGCCCGCCTGCGCGCCCGTCATGGATGCTGCCGGGAACCCCATCGCCTGCAACGCCATCGCGGTGAGCGCAATCGTCTGCTGCTCGCCGGTCGCCAGCAGCATGTCCATCTCCCGCTCCGGTGGCAGCGGCATGATTTCCTTGGCGAGCTTGATGAGACCGTCCGTGACCCCGCTCATCGCGGACACCACCACCACCACCTGGTCACCGCGCCGCCGGTATTCCGCGACCCGGCGGGCCACATTTTTGATCCGGTCCGGATTGCCCACCGAGGTGCCGCCGTATTTCTGAACTATGAGAGCCATGGGTTAAATCAACAGTTTAAGTCACCAGATATCTAGGCCAATCACACCGCCGCCACACCCCCAACCCCCGCGTGCCGGGCCAGAAGATACGCCCGGAATTTGTCATAGTCGGCCTCCATCCGGTCAAAATCCTCCGGCAACGCAATCGCCGCCGTCATCGCTGCCGGCACATCCGGGGGCCAGCCCACCACTTTCTCCACTTCCTCGGGGAATTTCGCCGGGTTGGCCGTCTCGACAATCACCGCCGGCGAATCGCCCAGCGGTTCCACGGCCTGCCAGTCCAAAAACCCCTGCCACGCCACCACCCCGTGCGGCTCCAGCAAAATCTGATACTTGTTCCAGAACTCCCGCAGCGAGGTCCGGGTACGCTCATCCGAAATCGAACTCGAAAACACATCCCGCCGCAGCGCCGCCAAATCCGGCTGCCGGTGAATCCTGCCGGTCTCATCCATCTGCCCCCCATACACCGCCACCAACCGCGCCAGATTGCTCGGATGTCCCACGTTCATCGCGTTCGACACCGAGTTTCGCGACGGCGACACCTTCTGGTACACCCCGCTCGCCAGAAACCGGGGAAACGCGTCGTTGTCATTGACCGGCGCGATCAGCTTGCGGACCGGCAATCCCATCTCCCGCGCAACCACCGCGCCCATCGCATCCCCGAAGTTGCCGCTGGGCACCGAAAACACGATCCGCTCGCCCGCCTCGGCCAGTCGCGAAGCCGCATAAAAATAATAAACACTCTGCGGGAGCAACCGCCCGATGTTGATCGAGTTCGCCGACGACAGGGAAATGTGACGCAATCCGGGGTCCGAAAACGCCCGCTTCACCATCGCCTGGCAATCATCAAACTTCCCGTCAATCGCCACCGTGCGGACATTCTCCCGCAGCGTCGTCATGAGCTTGCGCTGGCTCACGCTGATCTCCCGCTCCGGGAACAGCACGATCACCCGCACTCCGGGGATGTTGTGAAACGCATGCGCCACCGCCGATCCCGTGTCCCCGCTCGTCGCCGTCAGGATGGTCACCTCCCGCCCCTCCTCCCGCAGAAAACGCCCAAACATCCGCGCCATCATCTGCGCCGCAAAATCCTTGAACGAGGCCGTCGGTCCCTGGTCCAGGCGCATCAACCACACCCGGCCATCGATCCGTTCCAGCGGAATGTTGAAGTTGTACGCCTCCCGGCACATGCCCGCCAGCACCTCGTCCGGAATGATTCCCGCAGTGAACTTTGCCAGCACACGGAAGGCGATTTCGTGATAAGGCAGACCCGCAAATGCCGCGATCTCCGCCGCCGCAAGCCGCGGAAACGCCTCCGGCAGATACAGCCCGCCATCCGGTGCCTGTCCGGCCAGCAAAGCCTCCCGCAGATTGACTGCCGGCGACCTCCCGTTGGTGCTGCGAAACGTTACGGCACTCATTTCACTCGAAATTTTCCACCCGGATCATCACCGGTTCGCCCTTGACCACCCCAAGCCGGGAAATCTTCGCCAGCGCCCTTGCCATCCCGGCGTTGGGCGCGTCATGAATCATAAGGATCACCGGCACCACCGCCCCCTCGTGCCCCTCGGGCTGCATGATGGACGATATCCCAATCCCCGCCCGCGCCAGAATCGTCGCTATCTTCGCGAACACCCCGGGCCGATCCACCACCGCCAGCCGCACGTAATACCGCGAGGTCACGCCACTGATCGACATCACTGCGCCCTTGCGTTCATGCGGCACAAACGGAGGAATCCGGTGCTTGGTCCCAAACTTCAAGTCCAGCGCCGCATCCGCCAGATCGCTCAACACCGCGCTCGCCGTCGCATCCTGCCCGGCCCCCCGCCCGTAATACAGCGTGTCACCCACGATGTCCCCCCGCACATACACCGCGTTGAAAACATCATTCACGTTGGCCAGCACATGCGCATTCGGGATCAGGCACGGATACACCGACACCTGTACCTTCGCATTCGCCTCCGCCCGCAAGGCCGCCTCTGCCTTCTTGACCACGCCCAGCAGCTTGATCGTGTAACCCAGTTGCCCGGCAAACTGGATGTCCTGCGCCGTGATGTGCCGTATTCCCTCCACGTGTACATCCTTCGGATTAACCCAAAAACCATGCGCCAAGGACGCCAGAATGCCCGTCTTGTGCGCCGCGTCGTGTCCATCCACATCCAGCGACGGCTCCGCCTCCGCGTACCCCAACCGCTGCGCATCCCCCAGCACCGTCGCAAAATCCGCCCCCTCGCGCTTCATGCGCGTCAGGATGTAATTGCACGTCCCGTTCACGATGCCATACAGCCGCGTGATCCGGTTCCCGATCAATCCCTCCCGCAGCACCTTGATGATCGGAATCCCGCCCGCCACGCTCGCTTCATAATACAGGTTCGTTCCCGCCCGCTGCGCCGCCTCGAACAATTCCTCGCCGTGCGCCGACAACAATGCCTTGTTCGCCGTCACCACCGGCTTGCCCAACCGCAGCGCCTGCAACACCACGCTCCGTGCCGTCGTGGTTCCACCCATCACCTCGACCACCACCTGCACCCGCGGATCCTTCACCACGCCCGCCCAATCCGTCGTCAATTGCGACGCCGGCACCTTCACGGCCCGGGCTTTCACCACGTCCCGCACCGCCACCTGCACCACCGCAAACTTGATTCCCAGCCGCGACGCGATCAGCGCGCCATTGCGCTGGAGAGCCTGGTAAACGCCACCGCCCACGGTGCCGCCGCCCACCAAACCCAGATTTACCTGCTGCATAGGGGCGTGGACACTGCCGGGAAGACGCCCGCCGGACAATTTCTTTTTGCAGCCCGCGCCGGCACGCCGGCACGCTCTCTCCCCAGCCCGCTTCCCTGCCCACCCGCCGGCAGGGCGCGGCGTCCCCGCCGCGCCGCTGCATGTCCACCCCATCCGCCGCCCCCGCAGCCAACCCTGCCACACCGATCGCCGCCGCCGTCCCACACTTGCGTTGCCCCGCACCATCGTGTTTCATCCGCCCAACAAAGCCGCATGCCATCCACGCCCAGCCAGAGCGCCGAAGATTACCTCGAGCGCATTCATGAACTCATCGAGGAAAAAGGCTACGCCCGCGTCGTGGACATCGCCTCCTCCCTCAAGGTTCGTCAGGCCTCCGTGACCAGCATGGTCCAGAAGCTTGGCGAACTCGGTTACCTCAACTACGTCAAGTACCGCGGCCTCATGCTCACAGACAAGGGCCGCGAAGTCGCCTGCCGCATCCAGGCCCGCCACGAAACCCTCGCCCGCTTCTTCTCCCTCTTCGGCCTCGCGCCCGACGTCCAACGACTCGACATCGAAGGCATCGAGCACCACCTCAGCCCTGCCACCCTCGAATGTCTGGCCGACCTGACCCGCTTCTTCTCCGACCGCCCCGCCACCCTCCGCTCCTTCGAGAAATCCCGGCGCAAACCGACCGCAACCCCCGCACCCCGGTAGCCCGTCTCCGTCTCTCAACCGCGTGAACTGGGCCAGCCTCCAAAAGATCGCCGAACAGGAAGTTCAGGCCACCTTCCGCTCCCTGCCCTCCCATCTCAAAGCCCGCGCCGAAAAACTCCCCGTCACCCTCGAACCCCTGCCCAACGACGACCTCCTCGCCGACGACGTCGCCCCCGACACCCTCGGGCTCTTCGTCGGCGAACCCTTTCCCGACGGCGAAGGCATCTCCAGCGCCATCCCTCCGCAAATCATCCTCTTCCTCGAAAACCTCTGGGAGTTCGCCGGCGGCGACGAATCCATCTACCGCGAGGAAATCCGCATCACCCTTCTCCACGAACTCGGCCACTACCTCGGCCTCGACGAACTCGACCTCGAAGACCGCGGCCTCGATTGACCGCCCCGATTCACAACGATGACCGGGCGCCAGCAGTTCCCCGACCGGCGGCCGTAACCAAGTCCGCCGACCCGTTCGCCGCAGGCCGTTTTGTCGTTGGCACCCTTTCGCCCCCGCGTTAAATCCGTCCCATGCAATTTCCATCCTCCGCCCTGCTCCTCAGCCTTGCGCTCAGCTTAACGTCCACCCACGCGGCCGACTGGACCCAATTCCACGGTCCGGCCGGCTCGGGTGTCAGTGACGCCAAAGGAACGCCCCTGAAATGGAGCGATTCCACCGGCATTGCCTGGAAGACCGACCTCCCCGGCCCCGGCGCCTCCAGCCCGATCGTTTACGGCAACCGGATCTTCCTCACCTGCTACACCGGCTTCGGCCCCGGCATCAACGGCGGCAGCATGGAATCCCTCAAACGCCACGTCCTCTGCCTCGACCGCGCCACCGGCAAATTGCTCTGGAACACCGCCGTCCCCGCCGACCTCCCCGAACAGGAACGCATTCGCGAAGACCACGGCTTTGCCACCGCCACCCCTGTGGCCGATGCCCAGTCCGTGTACGTCTTCTTCGGCAAATCCGGCGTGTTCGCCTTCGATCATTCCGGCAAGCAGCTTTGGAACACGAAGGTCGGCACCCAATTGAACGGCTGGGGTTCCGCCGCCTCGCCCGTCCTCCATCAAGACCTCGTCCTGATCAACGCCAGCGTCGAAAGCCAGTCCCTCGTCGCCCTCAATCGCAAAACCGGCGCCGAAGTCTGGCGCGCCCGCGGCATCAGCGAATCGTGGCACGCCCCCGTCCTCGTCACCCCGCCCGGCGGCAAGACCGAAGTCGTCACCGCCATGAGCAAACGCGTCCTCGGCTTCGACGCCGCCACCGGCCAGCAGGCCTGGACCTGCGAAACCGGCATCTACTGGTACATGTGCCCCACCCCCGTCGTGCGCGACGGCGTGGTGTACATCATCGGCGGCCGCGGCCCCACCGTGACCATGGCCGTCCGCGCCGGCGGCAAGGGCGACGTCAACTCCAGCCACGTCCTCTGGCGAAACGGCAAAGGTTCCAATGTCCCGTCGCCCGTCCTCCACGAAGACCACCTCTACTTCGCCCACGAGAATCTTGGCATGGCGCTCTGCGTGAACGCCAAGAACGGCGAGGTCGTGTACGAGGAACGCCTCAGTCCCTCTCCCGGCGGCATCTACGCCTCCCCCGTCGTGGCCGACGGCAAACTCTACTACTTCGGCCGCGGCGGACGCGCCAACGTGCTTGCGGCCTCCCCGAAGTTCGCCCAACTGGCCGAGAACACCCTCGAAAACGGCCGTGGCGTCTTCAACTCCACCCCGGCCTTCGACGGTCGCCGGCTGCTCATCCGCTCCAACCGCGCCCTGTACTGCCTCGGCCAATAGCCGGGGCGAGAACCGCGCGCCTGGCCGCGCCGCAGAGCCCGCCTCGGAGCGCTGGCTAAAACCAGTTGTAATTGAAGCTCAGGCTCACCCGGTCTTCATCCGACGGCGTGGGCGGCACTTCATGCCGCAGCCAGCTCTCGAACAGCACCACGTTTCCCGCCTTCGCCTCGAACGTCACGAACTGCCGGTTCTCCGGACGGCATTTCGGTAACCGCGGTGGGGCCGCCATGAAACGGCTCAGCCGCGGATCCTCGAACTTGATGCCCGAACAGTTCGCCGGCGTGCTCACGTAATATGTTCCGCTGATCAAGGATAACGGATGCAGATGCAACCCGTGCGTCGTCCGGTTGGGCATGATGTTTACCCAGCAATCCGTCATCTCCAGCCGGTGCCCCCGCAGGTCCAATTCGAGCTGCCGCACAAAGAGCCGTACATGCCGGGTGATCTTCCGTTCCAGATCGCCGAAGGTGGACGACATCTTGTGCAGCTTGGTCATCGAGCCATAGGAAGTATACCCGCCGGGATAATTTTTTGCCGACCAACGCCGCCCGGGCCGGTCGTAGTCGCGGATCTGATAACACTCCCGCAACAGCTCCCGGTTGAACCGCTCCGCCCCGGCCCGCTGCAACGCCTCGTAATAGATGTAAGTGGGAAACCACGCTTGGATCGCCATGCCCGAAGGCTAGGGAACCCGCCCGACTTGTCCAAGCGATTTGCCACCCCGCCCGCCGGAAAGGCGGCCGGACTTGTCCCTTGCAGTTTAGGGCGGAAGCAGCACTCTTTCTCCGATGTCTAACCAATCCGACTCGCCGCTGGACCTTCTGTGGCAGGAATACGGCACCATTTTTCGGGATTTCGACGACCTCTCGCTCGGCCGTTGGATGGCGCAAACACTCGGCCAGCTCAAGGGCCGCGTCTGGCGCTACTCGCATCCCCTGATCGGCGCCTATCGACTGGCCGCCTTGCAGGGACACGACCGGCAGGTCTGGCTCAAACGCATGGTCTCCTCCCCCCACGGCTACACCGAGGCCACCTGCTGTCGCGCCCCTTTGCTGCCCCTACTCACCCGGGACATCCTCGAGACCGGCCTGATCTGCCAGCACTGTTCGGCCACCGCGATTCCCTTCGAAGAAATCGCGGAGGAACTGCAGGCGCCGCTCCGGCAATGGGCCGACGAATATGCCCCGGTCCACGCCGTCGCCCACTGGGAGGACAACCGCCGCAAGCCCGCCGGCGCCTACGATCGCGCCTTCGAGCAAGCCGCCGTTTCCGCGGAGAAACTTCTCGCCCGCTTCGGTCGCGACCTCGCCCCGCGCTTCCTCGAACTGTACCCTGCCGTGGTCTGGGAGGATCAGGACGAATGCCTCGAAGTGCGTCCCGAGGACATCCCCCT
>CAZUUP010000254.1:0-8135 GCA_964623105.1 uncultured Akkermansia sp. | reverse complement strand
GGAAGGCGACGGGCTGGTTGCCGGGGATTTTGCCCAGCAGATCGACGCAGCCGTGGAAGGTGTTCCACGCGTTGGTGAACGAGCCTTTCTGCAACAGCGGGCACGGGTGGGTGAGCGTGTGGACTTCGAGGGAGAGACCTTCGGCGAGCCAGGTCTGGAGCTGCGCGGTGTCGTTGGTGGTGACGAGGTTCGCAAAGATGCTGACGGGCGCGCGGCCGTCGATTTTCTTCAAGCGGTCGAGGATCGGGCGGAGGTAGGTTTCGTATTTCTTGGAGTCGCGCATGTCGTCGATGGCGAGGATGACGACGGCCTCGACTCCGGGTTCGCCGACCCATTGCGGCGTGATGAGTCGTGGGAAGTCACGGTGCGGGTAGAACGGATTGTCCTCGTCGAGATACGTGAGGCGATTGGCGTTGGTGGAGAAGGGGGCGGCGGAGGCGGTCGCGATGCCGAGCCAGAGGACGGCCAGGAGGAGGCGAAGGGGGTTAGGCATGCAGGTCACGGGGGGAAGATTAGGGGAGGGCGCGGGGAATTCACGCATGAAAGCGGGGGATTGGACGGGGGAGAAGTCGGGGAGTGTTCGGGGGCAAAATCATGGGAAGCGCAATCAAGGGGGCAGATGTTGGGGCTGGCGCGTTGATCCGGCGATGTTTCCGGTGGGAAGGGGGGGCGGGCGGTGAATGTGCGGGGAATCGAGGCATGAAAAAAGCGCGCCCGGGGGTGGGGCGCGCTGGAAGGGGGCGAAGGCGGGGCTATTTGGTCTTCTTCGGCTTGTTGAGGACGTCGTCGTGGGTGCTGGCGGCGATGGCCATGACCTGGTTGATGAGTTCCTTTTTGATCTTCAGTTCCTCGAGGGTTTTCTGAAGGTTTTCGGCGACGGCGGCGAAGTGGGTTTCGTTGAGGCCGGGGAGGTTGGCGTGGGCGGCGCGCATGTCTTTGCCGGTCCAGGGGATGGGACCACCGAAGGCGGCGGAGAGGAACTCCTTCTGCTTGCGGCGCTGTTTCTGCATGTTGATGTCGTCGAAGTAGTGTTTGATGCGGTTGTCGGCGAGGACTTTCTTGTAGAACAGCTCGACTGCGGCGTCGATGGCGGCCTTGCCGCCGAGCTTGTGGTAGAGGCTGTTTTCGCGGGCTTCGTTGAACTTCTTCCGGCAGGCGTCGGCGGCGAAGGCGTAAGTCTTGCCCTCGTAAACGGTGGTGATCTTGGGGTCAACGGGCTTGCCGCTGATGGGGCAGAGTTTGTTGAGTTCGGTGGCGGCGGTTTCAGCGGCGAGAGCGGAGCCGGCAAGCAGGGCGAGCGCCAGACCGGCCGCGGTGAGGGAGGGGAGGAATCGTTTCATGGTTTGGAATTGTGGGTGGTTGATGTTTTGCCTGATTCGTTTGCCGGGTGACCAGCTGTCGGGAAAATGCTTCCGCAGCTAAGATGTATTGTAAATACATTTTTGTCCGGGGGTATCTACGGCCGGGGGTGGGGCTGGGCATCCGGCGACTCGGGCCGTGCGAAAATCCACACGTAGCGAGCGGTTTCGCGGTCCCGCCGCGCGCACTCTCAAAGCGAACGGTAACCCCGCTGCGCCGTCCGCGGGGGGTGCTCTCGCCGCCTTTTGGTCTGCGATCAACTGCGTGATGCGCGGCGGGCATCGAGCGGGCTGATTTTTGCATTGCCCGGGAAGATGTTGGGCAAGAGGGTGGAGGGGTCGGGGCGATTGGATCGCGGTGCGGGCAGGACCTTTTTTGAACGATGCGTTTGAGCCTTTTTAGTGATTATTCGCTGCGGGTCCTGATTTATGCGGCGCTCGCGGAGGACGCCTTTCAGGTGGAGGAGGTGGCGAAGGCGTATGGGATTTCGCGGAATCATCTGGTGAAGGTGGTGCATAATCTGGCGAAGCTGGGCTATCTGGAAACGCGGCGGGGGCGGGGGGGCGGGATTCGTCTGGGACGGCCAGCAACGGAAATCCGGATCGGGAAACTGGTGCGGGAGACCGAGGGCGATGCGGTGCTGGTGGAGTGTTTCGACGCGGCGACAAACACGTGCCGGTTGATCGGAAACTGCCGCTTGAAGGGGGTGCTGGCGGAGGCGATGGGGGCTTTTTATGGCCGGCTGGACCAGCAGACGCTGGCGGATTTGGTGAGCGGGAATTTACGCGGGCGGATGAGCCGGGTGCTTTTGGGCGGCGGCGCCGTCGGGGGCGAGGGAGAAGTCAAAACGGCGGAAAGAGCAGGGAGGGATTGAACGGGGTGGGAAGGGAACTGCCCGGGAATGGGGGCTGCGTGGGTGGACTGATCTGAGAGCGGGAATTGGGGGAGGTGCGACTTTCGGCGTGGCGCGTGGCAGGCGTCGCGGAGGATTGAGGGCGGGCGGCGGAGCGTTTTTTGGTTGTCAGGGAAAATGTGGAACGGCGGTCTTCGATGGTGAAGGCTTTTATTTCTTCGGGAGTGGGGGTAGGAAACGGTCATGAAATTACGACAATTGATTTTAGCCGGTTTGGCCGGGTTGTGGGTGTTGACTGGAGATGCCGTGGCGCAGAAGCGGCCGGACTTGAGTGACTTTCCATTCTGGCCGGGGAAGTCCGGGGTTTTGGGGGCGCAGTATGTGCCGGGGTTGACGGCGGCTTTATTGCTGACGGAGGAGCAGTTGAACAAGTTGCATGCGGCGCGGATGGAGACGGTGCAGAGCGCGGCGGTGGGCGAGGCGGGGCGGCGGTTGAAGGGCGAGCCGAATCTGCCGGAACCCGAGAAGGCGGCGTTGCGGAAGGTGGCGGAGGATGCGCGGGAGGAGCTGAAGGTGCGGGTGAACAGCATCCTGATGATTGAGCAGAAGGAGTTCATCGCGAAGGCGGCCGAATTGCGGGAAACGGCGGCGGCGGCGGTGCGGGAGCAGTTCCAGGAGAAGTTGGGGGCTGCCAAGAGCAAGGGGGATTCGGCCCGGGTGCAGGTGGAATTGCAGGAGGCGGTGGGCGCGGAGTTTGGGCGCCGGTTGGAAAAGTTGATGACGCCAGAGCAGAAGGAGGCGATGCAGAAGCGGGCGGAGTTGGAATTGGCGCGGCGACGGCAGGCGGAGGCGGCGCCGAAGAAGGGTGCGAAGTAGGCGGGAAACGTCCGTGGCATCGCGCCGGGCGTGCGCGTCGGCTTCCCGCACTAGGCGCGCGCGACTTTGGGCAAGGCGGGGGCTGCCATCTAGGGAGGTAAAAGTGGCTGTTAACCTTGCTTTACAGCGGGGGGTGGCTTGGTAGTCTGGCAAGTCAACGGCCGGGCCGAAAGATCGCGGGAATGGCGGCTTCGGCGGCGGATTTTCAAATGACGACGCGCGTGTTCCATCCGGTGACCCGAGGTTGCCAAAGGCGAGGCTTGTGCCGCGGGTTTTCCCCCGGATGGCGCGGTCGCGCTGTTTCCCCCCTCCGCCCCGCATGACGCCGGTTGTCACCCCGCAGTTTCGCCGGTTGGGATGGTGGCGCGCCAATGGCACTCCGGCCATCACCGAGGTCGAGTCGTTGCGGGCGGCATTGGCGGATTTGAATCGGGGGGTCACTCTGGTCGAAAGCGATGGCCGGCTGGCGCTGGGGCATGGTGGGGTCTGCCGTTTAGGGGACGTGAACGAGGGTGGTGGCGAACTGCCGGTTTCCGGCTATGCGCCGGCTTCACCGGTGGAGAATCTGGGGGAGAAATCTTTTTGCGATGACCACGGCCTGCGCTTCGCCTGCGTGGCGGGCGCGATGGCCAATGGCATCGGCTCGGAGGAAATCGTCGAGGCGATGGGGCGCGACGGGATGCTCGGTTTCTTCGGCGCGGGCGGGTTGCCGCTGGCGCGCGTCGAGGCGGCGGTCGAGCGGGTGACCCGGGCGCTGGGGACGCGGCCGTTTGGTTTCAATCTCATCCACAGCCCGAACGAACCCGAGCTCGAAGCGGCCGTCGTCGAGTTGTATTTGCGCCGCGGCGTACGGCTGATCGAAGCCTCGGCGTTTCTCGGGCTGACGCTGCCGGTCGTGCGCTATCGCGTTCACGGCATCCGGCGCGACGCGGACGGACGCGTGGTCACGCCGCATCGCATCGTGGCGAAGGTGTCGCGGGTCGAGGTGGCGTCGCAGTTTTTCTCCCCGCCGCCGCAGCCGTTGCTTCAGGAACTGGTGCGGCGCGGGGACATCACGGCGGAGCAGGCGAAACTGGCGGCGGAAATTCCCGTCGCGCAGGACGTGACCGCCGAGGCCGATTCGGGTGGGCACACGGACAATCGCCCGGCCATTTCGCTGCTGCCCACGATGATCGCGCTGCGTGACCGGATGCAGGAGCAGTTTCAATATGCCCAGCCCCTGCGCGTCGGCGCGGCAGGCGGCATCGCGACGCCGGCGAGCGTGGCGGCGGCGTTCGCGATGGGCGCGGCGTATGTCGTGACCGGCTCGGTGAACCAGGCGTGCGTCGAGTCGGGGTCGTCCGACCTCGTGCGGCAGATGCTCGCGCAGGCGCAGCAGGCGGATGTCGCGATGGCCCCGGCGGGCGACATGTTCGAGATGGGCGTGAAGGTGCAGGTGCTCAAGCGCGGCACGATGTTCCCGATGCGCGCCGCAAAACTTTACGAACTCTACCGCGCCCACGACCGCCTCGAAGCGATCCCCGCCGCCGACCGCGCGAACTTGGAGAAGAATTTTTTCCGCGCGACGCTGGAGGAAACGTGGGAGCAGACGAAACGCTTTTTCCAGCAGCGCGACCCGAAACAAATCGAGCGCGCCGAGCGTGATCCGAAGCACAAGCTGGCCCTCGTCTTCCGCAGTTACCTCGGCCAAAGCTCGCGTTGGGCCAACGCCGGCGAGCCGACGCGCGTGATGGATTACCAAATCTGGTGCGGCCCCGCGATGGGCGCGTTCAACGAATGGGCGCGCGGCTCGTTCCTCGAATCGCCCGCCAACCGCCGCGTCGTCACGATCGCCCTGAACCTCCTCCACGGCGCGGGCGTGACGCTGCGCCTGGCCACGCTCCGCGGCCAGGGCCTGCGGCTGCCGACCGAACTCACCCGCATCCGCCCCGTGGAACCCGAAGCTTTGCGAGAACTTTTGCGCGCATGAACCAAACGCCAGACCCCGCCGGACGCCCGGCCCCGGAGCCGATCGCCATCATCGGCATGAGCTGCCTGTTTCCGAAGGCGGACAACCTCCAGTCCTTCTGGGCCAACATCAAAAATGGCGTCGATGCCATCACCGAGGTGCCCACCGCCTCGCACTGGAACCCGCGCGATTTCTTCAACGCCGATCCGAAGGCACCCGATCAGACGTATTGCCTCCGCGGCGGTTTTCTTTCCCCGGTGCAGTTTGATCCGCTGGAATTCGGCATCGCTCCGAAAGACCTCGAAGCCACGGACACCACGCAATTGCTCGGCCTCGTCGCGGCCAAGCAGGCGCTGCTCGATGCGGGCTATGGCGGCGACCGCGAGTTCAACCGCGACCGCACGAGCGTCATCCTCGGTGTCACCGGCACGCTCGAACTCGTCATCCCGCTCGGCGCGCGGCTCGGGCATCCGATCTGGCGGCGCGCGTTGCAAGAGGCGGGCGTGGACGCGCAGACGAGCGACGACGTGGTGCAGCGCATCGCCGATTCGTACGTGGGCTGGCAGGAGAATTCGTTTCCCGGATTGCTCGGCAATGTCACGGCGGGCCGCATTTCCAACCGCCTGAATCTCGGCGGCACCAACTGCGTGGTGGACGCCGCGTGCGCGAGTTCGTTGAGCGCGATTCATCTCGCCACGCTCGAATTGCAGGCCGGCCGCTCGGACATGGTGATCTCGGGCGGGCTGGACACCTTCAACGACATTTTCATGTACATGTGCTTCAGCAAAACCCCGGCGCTCTCGCCGACGGGTGATGCGAAGCCGTTCGATCGCGATGGCGACGGCACGATCCTCGGCGAAGGCATCGGCACCGTGGTGCTCAAGCGCCTGTCCGATGCGCAGCGCGATGGCGACCGCATTTACGCGGTCATCCGCGGCCTCGGTTCCTCGAGCGATGGCAAGGGCGCGGCGGTGTACGCGCCGGTGGCGTCCGGCCAGATGAAGGCGCTGCGGCGCACGTATGAACAGGGCGGCGTCACGCCCGACTCGATTGAAATGGTCGAGGCGCACGGCACCGGCACGCGCGTCGGCGACGCGACCGAAGTCACGGCGCTGACCAGTGTTTATCGCGATGCCAAAGCCGAGGGCACCTGGTGCGCGCTCGGCTCGGTGAAATCGCAGATCGGCCACACAAAAGCCGCCGCCGGCGCCGCGGGTCTCATCAAGGCCGCGCTCGCGCTGCATCACAAAGTCCTGCCGCCGACGATCAAGGTCCGCCAGCCCGTTGAGCCGGCCGCACCGGGCAAATCGCCGTTTTATCTCAACACCACCAAGCGTCCGTGGCTGCCGTCCGCCACCCATCCGCGCCGCGCGGCGCTCAGCGCGTTTGGCTTTGGTGGCAGCAATTTTCACTGCTTGCTGGAGGAAGTTTCGCCGACGAAATCCGCGCCCGACTGGGACGGCGACACCGAGGTGGTCGCGCTCTCCGCCGACACCGTTGCGGAACTGAAGCAGGCGTTGAACGAACCGTTCGCCGAGCTGCTGTGGCCGGCGTTGCAACGACGCGCGGCGAAGGCGCGAGCGGCGTTCGATGTCGCGCAGCCCGCGCGTCTGCTGCTCGTCATCGAGCGTGGGCGCACCGATTTGAAGAAGCTCGTCACGGCGGCGCGGGCGCAGTTGGAGAAAAATTCGACGAAGGCCTGGCAATTGCCGGAAGGCGCGTTCTTCGGCTGTGGGCGGCCGGCTGGGCGGCTGGGCGTGTTGTTCCCCGGACAAGGTTCGCAATACAGCGGGATGCTGCGCGACCTGAGCTGCCAGTTTCCGCAGATGCAGGCCGGGCTGGCGCAGGCGAACGAGATTTTCGCCGAAGCCCACTTGGGCGAGGGACGGGCGCGCCTTACGGATTACATCTATCCGCATCCCGCCTTTGATGAGGCGACTGCGAAGGCGCAGGATGCCACACTGAAGGCTACTGACATCGCGCAGCCGGCGATTGGTGCGGTCAGTCTGGCCGCGCTGCAAGTGCTCGAGTCTTTTGGCGTTTCTCCCGAAGCCGCTGCCGGGCACAGCTACGGCGAACTGCTCGCGTTGTGCGCGTCCGAACGCATCCATTCCGACACGCTGCACCGGCTCTCGAATCTGCGCGGACGCCTCATGGCGCAGGCCAATGGTGCAGGCGAAAGCGGTGCGATGCTCGCCGTGAAAGCGCCGGTCGAGACGGTCGAGCAGTTCATCCGCGAAGAGCGCTTCGATCTCGTGGTCGCCAATCGCAATGCGCCCGACCAGGCCGTGCTGGCGGGCGCGGTCGGCGAGATCGAGCGGGCGTCGCAGAGCCTCGAACGCCGCGCGATCTGGAACCGCCGCCTGCCGGTGGCCGCCGCGTTTCACAGTCCGCTCGTGGCCGCGGCGCAGACGCCGTTTGCCGCGGCGCTCAGCACGGTGGAACTCTCGCCGTCGCGCATTCCGGTGTACGCCAACACCACGGCCCGCGAGTATCCGCGCGAAGCCCAGGACGCGCGCCAGCTCCTCGCGGGCCAGCTTGCGAACCCGGTCGATTTTGTCGCCGAGATCAACGCGATGTTCGCCGACGGCGTCACCACGTTCCTCGAAGTCGGCCCCGGCCACACGCTCACGGGCCTCGTGCAATCCATCCTGCGCGACCGCGACATCCACGCCATCGCACTCGACAGCTCGCGCGGCAAACGCCCGGGCATCGTCGATCTCGCCCTCGCGCTGAGCCGTCTGGCCGCGCTCGGGCACGCGGTCGATCTCACGCCGTGGAATGCGGGCGTCGCGCTGCCGGAACCGGAAACCGGCGGCAAACCCCGCCTGACCGTTCCCCTCAGCGGCGCGAATCACCGCACACCAAAACCGTCGCGCCCCCCGACACCGCCGCGCGCTTTGGCCGCTGTGCCGGTCGCGCCCGTTGCATCCGGTGCGCCCGCTGCTGCGCCAGTGCCGGTCGCGCGAGTGATTGCTGCACCGAGTTCGTCCGCGTCACCGCTGCCCGCGCCGGTTGCGAAGCCCGCGAGTTCACCCGTTGCGGCCGCGCCCGGACAGATTTCCGAAGCCGTGCGCGCGAGTCGCGAGAGCCTCGCCG
>CAZUUP010000253.1:0-8160 GCA_964623105.1 uncultured Akkermansia sp. | reverse complement strand
GGCGGCACCTATGACGGGAAGAAATGGGACGAGCTCTACAATATAATCCGCCGCTACCACTTCGACCTGATCGCCGGCCTCTGCAAGAAGCTCGAGGGCGTGAAGGAAGGCAACGGCACGATGCTCGACAACACGGTCATCGTCTATCTCAGCGACGGAGCCGAGGCGCACCACAGCCGCTGCTGGGAATGGCCGATGGTTGTGATCGGCAACCTGGGCGGCAAGCTCCGGAGCAACCGCTATATCGACTACCCCGGCTATGCGCAGAAGGGCCACCGCACGACGGCCAATATGTATCTCACGCTTCTGCACCTGGCCGGTGCCGCGCGGGACAAGTTCGGAACCCCCGACCCGAACTTGAAAGACATCGACACGCACGGGCCGCTGGCCGAATTGCTGGCGTAGGCCGGGCAATCCCGTCCGTCCCTGATTCACTGGACACATTGCGCCATGCCGCTCTCCGAACCGATCCAGAAAACGTAGAAGGATCCAACATGGCCTCTTTTCGCACAGTCGCTTTTCTGACATTGGCCGCCGCGATCCACGCTTCCGCCGCCATGGCCGCCGAGCCGACCTTCCCCAAGGAGACCCACGGCGACTGGCACGTCTTGCTGGGCGTGCCCGCGTCAAACCTCGGCATCAATGACGAAGATACCGGTTTGATCGGCGGCAAAGTGAGGATCGAGGCGGATCGCCTGACACTCGATTCGCCAGGTGAAAAGTCGGAGACCCTGCTCACGGCCGAATGCCAACTGCTCCCAGAACAGCGAGTCGATGAGAAAAAACGGCCGCTGCCGGGCAAAGAAGCGACGACCAGATTATCGGGCAGAGTGACCGGCGACCGGCGGCTCCTTTGGGCGACCTCTGCGGCCGGGCACCTGCACGTGAAGATTCTGACGTCGGACCCGCCGAAAACCAAAGGCTTCAGAGGCTTCTACCTGTCCAACCAGTTTGGAGGCGACCCCGAAGCGCTTTACCTGGTGCTGCGCCGACAAGCAGTTCCACCGCGGTCAAAACCCGATAAGGCGGCCGATGCCAGGCGGATTCTCGGAGATTGGACGGCGGTCGCCCATTACGACGACGCATTCCTGAAAAACCCGGGCCTCACCGAGAAGCGAACGTTCTCAATCACTGCCGAGCGAATCAACGAACTGGACGCCAAAGGCCAGTTGCTTCGCCCGCCGGTCGGGTTCTGGGGGACTTACCAGATCGCCGAACCTGTCGGGTCGCTCGGTGCGATTGACCTCCAGTTGGAGAGCTGGGCCGGTGGCGGCGCCGGCCTGATGGGGCGCACGCCGAGCCTCCTGGCCTTCTACGGCGATAATCTGCTCTACATCGCCTACAACGAAACCGACCGACGCACCGAGGACAAGCGGACCCGCTGCGAGCGGCTTCGTTCCGACGGCAATCACAACCTCTTCATCCTGGAACGGAGCACGAATCCTTCCCCGGCATCCGCCGAGCCAGCAAAGAAATAGGTTGCCGCCAATGAAGACCAAATCACTGAACGGCCTGCTGTTCTGGTGCTTGGTGTTCGCACCGGCTTTGCCCGTTCGGGCCGAGGTCAGCGTTCCGCCTGCGGACTTCGACCGTCACGTCGCCCCGTTCCTGCAGCGCTATTGCACTCACTGTCACGGTGAGAAGAAGGAGAAAGCCGATCTGCGATTTGACGGCAAAGCGCCTGACCTCACGAACGACACGACACGCAAGACCTGGGAGCGGGCGTGGGTGATGATCGCCTCGGGGCAGATGCCACCCAAGGACGAAGCGGCGCCAGGCGGCGACCAGATGATTCCGGTGCTCGACTGGATTCGCGAGCAGGCGGCAAGCGCCGAAGCGCTCGCCCGGCGTGACGGCGGTGGCGGCAACGGATTGCGGCGACTCACGTCGCGCGAGCAGGTGCGGGTGTGGGCGGACCTCCTCGAATTGCGGTATGCGAATCATCAGCCAGACCTGCTGCGATTCCTGGCGCAGGATCCGCGGAGCGAGCATTTCATCAACCGTGGCAATGTGTTGTTGATGCAGGACGAGCACGTGCAGCGTTCGCTTGACCTGGCCGAGCGGCTGCTCGAAGTGGTGCTCCCCGAACCCGGGCGTCCCGCCCCCGTCACCCGGACGATCGTCCCCGCCATGATTGCGGATCATCCCATTCAGGCCCGCAAGTTCTACGGGGATGCGGGCGCGGTAGGGTCCTTCTCGCCGAGGTTGAAGTTCCCGGCGGATGGACGGAAGCCGGACGACCCCCTGAACGCGATCGAAGTTTTTGCCGGGTGCTGGCCGCACGAGGACCGCAGCGGAATGGTGCTCAACCCGGTTTACCGCACGCGCATGGGTTACTTCGACACCATCATCGTGCGGTATCCCCAGCCCGTAACCAAAGGCACGGTGCGGCTGGTCATTCGTGCCCGGGCGGAGTTGCCAGCGGGAGAAACCGCACTTCCGACGCTGTCGCTCGATAGCTTCTTCCGTCAAGGCAATCACCTGAAGCTCGAGGGCGACGGCGGCAAGTTGAACTTCCACTCGGTATGGCCCCTCGCCCGGCTGACCGTGCAGCGCGAGACGACGGATCTGACGGTCGAGGTGCCGCTGGAGCTCACGGCGATCGACTTCGCCGCGCTGAACAGCAGCGAGGATCGTGGCCTGTGGCTGATGCTGCGGAACATGTCGGTGCCGTCGCGGGTTCCCATGCTCAAACCCAGTGACGAGCGGAAGCGGCTCCAAGCCCAAGGAAAATGGAAGCCCGAGTCCGCCCGACCGCCGAAAGGAACCCCCGGCTGGTCCTATTACATGAACGAGATCGAAGATGGGCCCCGGGTGGTGGTGGAGCGGATCTCCCTGACGGTCCATCACCGCGAACCGGACGAGCAGAGCCGGGCCCGCCGCGTGATCGGCACTGCTGGCCCTGCGGAGCTCCGGGCCTTCGCCGAGCGGGCGTGGGGGCGGTCGGTCGGCGAGGATGAGCTGAAGCCCTATCTGGCGCTGCGGACCACACAAGCCAAAGCGGTCGGGGAATTGCCGGCCCTGCGGCAAACGCTGGCCGCGATTCTGGTCGCCCCGGAGTCCCTGTATCTCACCGATCGCCGCGGCAACCAGCGGGACCACTTGATCGATCTCAGCCGGCGGCTGGCGATCACGCTCTGGGGCAATGCGCCTGACGAAAGGCTCCGGTCCTTGGCGGCTTCGGGCCGGCTTGCCGAGCCCGAGACGTTGCAAAGTGAGATCGCCCGCATGATGGCCGACGAGCGGTTCACGTGGTTCACCGACGAGTTCTGCCGGCAATGGCTGGGGCTGGACGCCATCGCGGGCATGGAGGGCCAGTGGGCCAGGCCGCCGCAGGTGGATGCCAGCTCCTACGTGCGGAACCTGGCCCTGCAAAGGGCCTTGATGGACGAACCGTCGCGGTTCCTGCACGACGCCCTGGCCCGCAATCGCCCGGTGAGCCATCTGATTGCGCCCGATTCGCTGATGCTCAGCCCACCGCTCGCCGAGTTCTACGGGGTCGAAGTGTCGATCGCCGATGGCTGGCAACGGGTGGCTACAGTCCCCGCCACTCGACGGCATGGCCTTTTCAGCATGTCGGGCCCGATCGCCGTGGCCTCGCGCGAGGAGAAGGAATCGCAGATCTACCGCGGCACCTATCTGCTCGCCCGACTGTTTGGTGTCGAAGTGGGCACGCCGCCGGCAAGCGTTCCCACGCTTCAGACTTTGAATGCAGACCGGACGTTCCGCAAAAAATCGGTGCGCGAGAAGTTGCAGATCCATGTCGAGCGGACCTGTGCCGTGTGCCACCAGAAGATCGATCCGCTCGGCTTTGCGTGGGAGCAGTTCGACCAGCATGGCAAATTGCAGCAGGCCGCCGACGGTCGCCTGAAAACGGTCGATGCCTCGGGGAAGCTGCCCGATGGCCGCCCGTTCGCCGACCTTGATTCCATGTGCCGCTCGCTGCTGGAGCGTCCCCAGAGCCACAGTTCTTTTCCGCGGGCGTTTGTCCGTGCGATTGCCAGTTACGCCTGGGGCCGGGAACTGACCCTCGCGGACGAGAAACAAATCAACCATCTGCTGGGCGACGGCAATCCGCGTCTGGCCGACCTCCTGACGGCAGTCTTTGTCCACGATCTCCAACCCGGAACAAAATGACCATGAAAACGACCATGCTCACCAAAAGAGAATTTCTCCAGCGTGCCGGTGCCGGCCTGGCGCTCCCGTGGCTGGAATCGCTCACGCCGGCATTCGGCGGCCCTGCAGCCGCGGGCACAAGGCCCAAGGCGGCCCGCTGCGTCTTCATTCACATTCCCTTCGGCGTCAACATGTGGCGCTGGTTTCCCAAGGCATTCGGACCGGGTGCCGATCTCGGGAGCACCCTCGCGCCGCTGCGGCACCTGGCCGACCGGGTGACCGTGTTCTCCGGGCTTCGGCAGAAGAACTCGGGTGGCCACGGCGAATCGGGGCTGTTCCTCACCGGCAATCCCAACTTCAGCGGCGGCAAGCTGTATCTCACGGGCAACACCATCTCGGTCGATCAGCACATCGCGGCCGCCCGCGGCCGCGAAACCAGCATCCCGTCGCTGGTCCTCTCCGTGGCCGGCGGGCAGGACACGATCTCGTGGGATGCCTCCGGCACGGCGATGTTCGGTCTGTGCGACTTGCCGCTCATCTACGAGAAACTGTTCGGCTCGCCGGAGGTCCTGGCCCGCGGCCAGCGGCATCAGAGCATCCTCAACGTGGTCGGCGGCGACATGCGACGATTGTCGCAGCACCTCGGCAAGGAAGACCAGCGGCGGCTGTCGCAATATGCCGACGCCATCGCCAGCGTCGATGCTCAGTTGGTTCGCGATCGGAAGTATTACCAGGAGGAGGCGAAGAAGTTCACCGCCACGGCGTCCGGGTTGTCGCTGAACGCCAACAAACTCGACAACATTGGCCGCGAAGCCTACATCGACACGCTCTACGATCTGGCGGTGCTGGCACTGCAAAGCGACCGCACGCGGATCATCTCGATCGAGAGCCCGTTCAGTCAGGGGACTGCGCTCTTCACTCATTACCCCGATTTGTTCCCCAAAGGCACGAAGATGCAACAGGGCTGGCATGGGAGCGGCCATAACCTCAGTCCGAAGAACGAGGCCGACACCCCGATGGATGCCGAATACCTGGCGAACATCGACCGCTATTGGGTGGGCAAGCTGGCCCGCTTCCTCGACCGCCTGGCGGCGATCGACCACGACGGGTCCTCGTTGCTCGATCACACCGTGGTGCTGTTCGGCAGCGGCATGTCGTGGGGCAACCACAATCCCGATCACCTGCCGCTGTTGATCGCGGGCGGCGCGAAGCTGGGCATCAAGCACAAGGGACACGTCGGATACAACGACCACGCTCCGGCGGACGCGAAGCGGCCCGCAACGAACGCCAGCGACCTCCTGCGAACGATCAGTGAGGTGTGCGGCGTCCCGGCCGCAGGCTTCGGCAACAGCACCCGGGTGATCGGCGAACTGCTTGCATGACATTTGACTCGTCAGAGTTACCCCGTGTTATCCGAACTTATTGCCCAACAATGCAGTCTCCCCTGATCTCCCCGTTTTTATTCCCGCGTTTCTCCAGCGCCGCCGCCATTGCCGCATGGCTCCTGCTCGCCAGCGCGACCGCCTTTGCCGCGGAGGGCAAATCACCTCAGCCGGCCAGGTCATCACCCGTGGTCACTCGGCCCGCGGGCGCGTTTCAGGCGGCCTGGCTTTCGCTCGCGGGCGCGGGCGAGCCATGCCGGGTCTTTCTCGCATGGCGGGAGGGAAAGCCGGTGCAGTTCTGGTCCACGAAAATCCAACTGCCCGGCGGACCGAAGCCGCAGGGCACCCCCAAACTGCTCGTGGACGGTTTGCGCGGCAACCTGGCCACCGTCGAGACCGAACTGCGACTGGTGAGCGTGTGGGCGCCGCAACAGCGCCTGGCGCTGCAAACGCTGGCCCTCAATCTCACCAGCGCGGGACGACAGTTGTCCGGCGCGTGGACGCTGAAGAGTGACGGCAAGGAAGTGAGCAAGGGGACGGTCACCGGCGAACTGCGCCCCGACACGGATGGCATCGCAGCGGGACAGGATTGGCCCGCTTTCCACGGAGTCATGTCCGCCTGCGCCGGCCCCGGGTATGGCAAACCGCTCGTCGCCGATCTGGCTGCCGCACGACCTGTCTGGCGGAGCGAGGCGGCGTCGCTCTCCGGCTGGGGAACAGGCGCGGATGCACGGTATCGCGAGCGCGCCGCGTTCGGCACGCTGTGCGGCGGGTCCTCCTCGCCCGTGGTCGCGAATGGGATGATCTACCTCTACCACTATCTGCCGTCGGGAGACGTGGCACCCGAGGGCGCGGACGCGGCGATCGTCGCGAAGTTCCGGGATCATCCCGTCGAACACGAAGCCATGCGGCGGTGGTATTCCAAACGCGCGGACGTGGTGGTCACCGCCATCGACGGCGCCACGGGCAGGACTGTCTGGCAATCGGTGTGGCCGGGGAAACAGGGCAACTACCAGACGCATAAATGGCGCGGCCTCAATCCGACACCGGCGATCTCCGGCGGCGTGCTCGTCGTCGCGGACTACGGCCACGGATTGCACGCGTTCGATGCGAAGACCGGCGAGTTGAAGTGGAGTCGCGGCGGCGGCGAGACGGTCACCAAGGACCGCGCCCCGCTCGGGCCGGTCATCTGCGACGGCGTTGTCGTGTATGCTGCCGGGAAGGACACCCTCGGGCTGGACCTGGCGAGCGGCCGTGAACTCTGGAAGGCGCCCGGCGGCGAGTCCGCCCGCCGCATGCTCCTGGCGGGCAAGGAGCGCGTCCTCGTGCTCGGCGGCAAGAGCAGCCTGCTCGATCCCGCCTCGGGGAAGGTTCTGTGGAGTTCCGAGATCGTCACGAAGGACAAGCTCTTCACCGTCACGATGCCTGTCTGCGAAGGCGACCGCGCGATCTTCTACACCGCGACATCCGACAAGGAGACCGGCAAAGTGCTCGCCTACACGGTCACCGACACCGGGATCGAGCGGGCTTGGGAAAGCGAGCAGGTCACATGGGACGAGAATCTCGTGATGTGCATCGCCCACGGGCGCGTGTATGTCGCGGGAAAGAAGGAGGGTCTGCGTGCGCTCGATCTCGCCACGGGCAAAGCGCTCGGCTCGATTCCCGAACTCAAATGCGGCAGCAACGCCGGCATTGTCGCGCTGGACGACCGCCTCTTCTACCAACCCGAGGGACAGCATGGACGCCAACAGATTCACCTGGTGGATGCCGCGCCCGGCAGGTTCGCGCCGCTCGGCACCTTCTTCACCCCGCAGCACAACGACACCACCGCCTATGGCCAGATGACGATCGCCAATGTCATCGTGGACGGACGCCTCATCGTCCGCGGCATGGACGGCACCTACTGCTACGACCTCCGGAAACCGTGAGCATTCCCCCGAGTTATGCACCGTCGCACCCACCTGAAAATCCTCGCTGCCACGGTCGCCACCGCGACGCTGGCTCGCTTCCCGACTGCCTTTGCCGCGGACACCGGAGCGCCGTGGCCGTCGGATGTCGCCGACTTCCAGGCATTGGCTCCCGGCGAGCATCCGCGGCTGCTCTTCCGCAAGAGCGACCTGCCCCGGCTCCGGCAGAAGGCGACGACCCCGGAGGGTCAGGCCATCCTCAAACGCCTCCGGGCGACGCTCGACGCGAAGAACGGCGACACCTTTCCCACCGTCTTCAACGGGTCCGGCCAGGCCTACCAGGGCAATCGACCCGCCGCAGGTGCAGGTGCCGCCGACGCGAATCGGGAGAGCGAAACAGCGAATCCACCCAAGGCCGCCGGCAAAAACACCGAGCTGCCGCTGGGCGCGTTCACCATCAGCCATGCCGCGGGCTATGGCCTGCTCTACCAACTCACGGGTGAGAAGAAGTTTGCCGACCTCGGCAAGGAGGCCATGCAGAAGGTCCTGGCCGGCGTCCGCGACCGCGATGACCGCTACAGCTTTCGCAAGCCCGGCGGCGCGCTGCGCTGCGGGCCGTCGCTCGGCTGGACGGCGCTGGGTTACGACCTTTGCTACGACGGCTGGGACGCGGATTTACGACGCAAGGTGGCGGAGGAGTTCAGCAAAGACAACGAAGGCCCGTGAGTCATTGGGCACGGCTGGCAGGAAAAAAG
>CAZUUP010000252.1:0-8221 GCA_964623105.1 uncultured Akkermansia sp. | reverse complement strand
GTCCCGAAAAACCAGATCAATCTCCCCGTGCGCCGACCGGTAGTTCGCCACCAAAAACTTCAACCCCGTCCCCTCGAGGTACCGCCGTGCCGCCGCCTCCCCCGCCGCACCCCGCCGCAAGTGCTCCGGCAGCGCCTTTCCCGCCCACCGCTCACGCAACCACTTCAGCCACCCCATACCGTTCAAAACAACTCCGGATCCGGCCGCCGCAAAGGCGCAAAACTGCGGCGATGAATCGGCGTCGGACCCAGCCGCGCCAGTGCCGCCAGATGCTTCGCCGTCCCATAACCCTTGTGCTCGCCAAAACCATACCCCGGAAACTGCCGGTCATACTCCGCCATCTGCCGGTCGCGCGTCACCTTCGCCAGCACGCTCGCCGCCGCAATCGAATAGCTTCGCGCATCCCCCTTCACCAACGGCGTCTGCGGCCAGCGCAGCGTCGGCACCGCCAACCCGTCCACCAGCACGTGTTCCGGCCCCGGCTTCAAAGCGGCCAGTGCTTCGTTCATTGCCCGATGCGTTGCCTGCAAGATATTGATCGCGTCAATCGTGGCCACATCCACTTCGGCCACCGCATGTCGCACTTCCGGCAGCGACATCAGCAAACCGTAAAAACGTTCCCGCGCTGCGGCGGAAAGCTGCTTCGAATCGTTCAAGCCCCGCAAAGCCTCCGGCATTCCGCCCACAATCCACGACACCGGAAAAATCACCGCCGCCGCCACCACCGGCCCTGCCAGCGGCCCCCGGCCCACCTCGTCCACCCCGGCCACCCTGCCGCAGCCACGGCCCACCAAAACCCGCTCAAATTCAAACCGATCTGTCGTCGCTCCGCCTGCCATGCCCTCCCGCTCCTTCCCATACCGCCCCTCCGCGGTCCAACACACCACTCTGCTACCACCCGCCAAAACAAAAAACCGGCGGAGCCCGTAAGCCCCGCCGGTCGCAAACAATTTGACGGCTATCAGGCCGCCGGCGCCGGGGCGGGCGCAGCAGGAGCAGCAGCAGCCGCAACAGGAGCCCCTGCGGCATCCAACCGCTGTTCCTTTTCCTTGACCGCCGTCGCACCCTTGCCCAAACGCCGCCGCAGGTAGGTCAGTTTCGCGCGCCGCACCGACCCCTTGCGCTCCACTTCGACCTTTTCCACCCGGGGCGAATGCATCGGGAAAATCCGCTCCACGCCCTCGCCATAACTGATCCGGCGCACCGTGAAGGTCTGATTCAGGCCCCGACCACGGATGCCCAGCACCACCCCCGAAAAGATCTGAATCCGTTCCTTGTCACCCTCGACGACCTTGGTATGCACCTTCACCGAGTCTCCGACGTTAAACGTTACCGGATTCTTCCGGAACTGTTCTGCTTCAATTTTATCAAGTATGGCTTGGCTCATGTTCGTTTTTCTGTTCCGCCGATGGCTTCCCTGCCATCCGGCTGTTTCAACAAATCTGGTCTGCGCTCGGCCGTTCGCCGCCGCGCCTGCTCCGCCCGCCACCGGGCGATTTCCGCATGATTGCCGGACAGCAGCACTTCCGGCACCGTCATTCCCCGAAACTCCGCCGGACGCGTATACTGCGGATACTCCAGCAACCCGTGGCTGAACGATTCATCCGCCGAACTGGCATCATCGCCCAGCACCCCGGGCAGCAACCGCGTCACCGCATCGATCACCAGCATCGCCGGCAACGCGCCGTTCGTCAGCACGTAATCGCCAATCGACAGCTCGTCGTCAACCAACGCCAGCGGCACCCGCTCATCCACGCCTTCGTAACTGCCACACAGCAGCAGCAAATGCGGCATCTCCGCCAGTTCCCGGGCCTTCGCCTGATCAAATAGCCGACCCGCGGGCGTCAGCAAAATAACCCGGGTCTGCTCGGTACCCAGGCTCTCGACCGCTTCGAAAACCGGCTCCGGCTTCAATACCATCCCGGGCCCGCCGCCGAACGGTCGATCATCCACTGTCCGATGCCGGTCGTGCGTATAGTCCCGCAGATTGTGAATCCGCAAATCCAAGCGTCCCGTCTCACGCGCACGCCCGACAATGCTTTCATCCAGCGGCCCGGAAAACATCCCGGGAAAAAGCGTAAGCACATCAATCTTCATGCCCGGACTGGCGCCCATGCCCGCCAGGACATCCCGCCCGGCTCATCGCTGCCGCGGCCGTTCCTCAACCAGTTCCAACGCGCACCGCATTCCCTTCCGCAGGCTCCCCACCTGCAGCAGCGAGCGAATCGCCTGAATCGTCGCGCCGTCGCGGCCAATGATCTTGCCCGCATCCATCGGGTGCAGCCGCAACTCATAAACCGTCACGCCCCCGCGCTCGACCGGGGTGACGGTCACGGCATCCGGCCGGTCCACCAATCCCCTGATCACGTATTCGAGAAACGCCTGCATCCAGACTCCGTCAGTTGGCGGCGCTGCGCTTGGCCTGCCGCACAAAACTGGCCACCGTGTCGCTCAATTGGGCACCCTTACCGATCCAGTGCTGGATACGTTCCATGTCCAGCGTGAAATTCTTGTCCTTCTTGAGTGGCTGATAGGTCCCGAGTTCCTCCAGGCACTTGCCATCCCGAGGACTCCGGCTGTCCGCCACCACGATGCGAAACACCGGAGTGTTCCTCGTGCCAACCCGCTTCATCCGAATTTTTACTGCCATAAATTCAAATTTTTCTGCCACACCCGCCGCCCGAGAACATCTCAGGCATCACACGTGCCGTCCAAAAAAGAGGGCGGAAGTTAGACGCCACCCTCGCTGAACGCAAGCCCTGATTTCAACAAAGCCGCGCAAACTTCTCACGTCCACCTTTCTCTGCGTCGGCGTCGGCATTTCCGCCGCCACCGGACCCTCAACTCTTCCACTCCTGCACGCGGTATGCCGGCAGCTTCACGTTCTCGCGATTCTGGATGCTTACCCGCTCGCCCTCGAACAGTTTGAATACCTTCTGGTAAACCTCCGGACTCATCAGCACGTCCCCGCCCGGCGTGCAGTCCGAGTACAAAAGCGCCCGCGGGATCAAATCTCCCACCACCAGATGAGTCAGCTTGTCATCGCTCCCCACAAAACCATGGAACACCTCGCCGGAATGCAGCGCCACACTGGCCTGACACGTCGCCTGCCCCGCATTGGTCCTTCGCAAATTCACCTTGGCCACCGCCATCTGGATCGCCCGCGCGGCCTTGATCGCCTGCTCCTGCTGATGCTCATCCGGTTCCGGACTCCCAAACACCGCCACAATTGAATCCCCCAAATGATTCAAGATGGCCCCGCCATGCTGGAAAATGACCTCCCGCAACGGCGTGAGATATTCCGTCACCAATGCGGCCACATCCTCGGTCTTCATTTTGAAGCACGCCGCCTTGAAGCCCACCAAATCCACCACCAGCGCCGTCACCACCGTCTGATCCGCCCACGGTGTCAGGTGCCCCTGACCTGCGCGCTCCGCCAAACGCTCCTGAATTCGGGGCGCAAACCGCGGAAATCTCCCCTCCACGTCCGCCGGACGCGCCGGCCCGGCTTTGACGGGTGCCGCCGGCTGGACGAACGTCAGCGGCGGCGGCTCGGGCTCGGCTTTCGCCGGAGCGGTTGACGCTGCTTCCTTGGCTGCCGGCGCCCCCCCGGCCGGCCGGGACGGGATCGCAATCGTGGCGTACTTCGACTCCGGACCGGATGCCGCCGGCGGTGCCTGCACCGTCTTTGACGCCCCGACGGCGCGCACGCCCGGTGACGCCGGAGACGACGATGCAGTCTTGACCACCACCGTCGGTGCCGCTGGCGGGGGCGGCACGGGCGGTGCAGCCGACGACGGCGGCGCTGCGACACTCGCCGGAGCCCCATTTGGCGCGCCTTCTTTCTTCAGCAATTCCGGCTTGAACTCGACCATGAGGATCGTGTCCCCAATCTGCACCAGCGACTCCGCCGTGATCTTCCGCTGGTCGATCAACTCACCGTCCACAAACGTCCCGTTCGTGCTCTGCAAATCTTCCACCCAACATTCGCCCTCCACGATTTTGATCCGCGAATGCTTCCGGGACACTTTCGAATCCTTGACTAGGTCAACATCCGGTGCCGTCAACGGACTCAACCGCCCCACCGTCAATTCCGTCCTGTCAAAATTCTTCACCACCTGCTGACCCTGAAACGAGCACGTAACCCGCAGCACATGCGTCTGCGGCCCAAGCGCAACCCGTGGCGCCGGTTCCTTTGGTGCCGCCGCTGCGGGCGCAACCACCGGCGCAGGCGCGGACGGGGGCGTTGAAGCCGCGCGTTCCATTACCTTGGCCACCACGGTCGCGGGCACCGCCGGTTTGGGCGCCTCAACTGGCTTGGACGCCGGCACCACTGGCGGCACCTGCCCCGCTTCTGCCGGAGCCCCCGCCTTCTTGCTTCCATTCTCGCCGCCCCACTCCACTTCCAGCACCGTATCGCCCAAAATCAACTGCGATTCCGGTCGCAAACGCTCCTTGGCAACCGGCACCCCATCCACCAACGTCCCGTTGGTGCTGTTCAAATCCTCCACCCAACACTCGCCATCCTGCACCCGCAACCGGGCGTGCTTCCTCGAGATCGTGGAATCTCGCCCGAGATCCAGATCCGGTGCCGTCAACGGACTCAGCCGCCCAATCAACACCTCCGACCGGTCAATCGTCTTGACCGACCGTTCACCCTGATATGAGTAAGTGATCCGCATTCGTTACCTTCGCAAAAATCGTACCGTTGCCGCTTACACAAGGCAACACCAAGAAACTGCCATCTGTTTTAACGCCAAAATCCCATTGCGAATTCATCCCCAAAACCGGATAACCGCCGCCGGACCAAAGCCCAAAACACTCCGCAGCCAACACCCAGCCAATCCCCAATCCGCTGCTTCCCCCACCATGCTTTCCCACTTTCACCCGCCGCGTGTCTCCGTCCCCCCTCCCCCATCCGTCCGAAGCGCCCTCCGCGTCCTCGTCGGCGTATTCCTTCTGTCCCTCACGGCACCCGCCGCTGACCTCCTCCCTCCCGGCCATCGCCCGCAGCCGCCTGCCGTCCACGCCCTCGTCGGCGCAAAGGTCGTCATCAGCCCTATCCAAACTCTCGACCCCGCCACCATCGTCATCCGCGACGGCCGCATCGAAGCCGTCGGCAGAGAAGTCGCCGCGCCCGCCGACGCGCGCGTGTGGAATCTCAAAGGCGCAACCATCTACGCCGGCTTCATCGACCCATATCTCTCGCTCTCCAGCGCCGGCCCCGCCGCGCCCGTCAGCACCGCAATGACCATCCCGATCACCGCCGCCAGCGGCGTTAATTTCTTCGGCATCGAATCCCCCGAGCGCGGCGGACCGCCCGGTGCCGGCTACGAAATCGGTCGCGTCACGCCGCAACTTCGCGTCGCCGACACCTACGCTCCCAATTCCAAAACCCTCGAGGAACTCCGCGAAATCGGCTTCACCTCCGGCAATGTCGTCCCCGCCAAAGGCATCCTCCGCGGCACCAGCGCCTTCGTCCTCCTCGGCGACGGCAATGCCAACCAAGCCATCCTCAAGTCCGATGTCTTCCAACACCTCGCCTTCGAGACCGCGCGCGGCGAAGACCGCGCCTACCCCTCGTCGCTCATGGGCATCATCGCCGTCACGCGCCAGGCCTTCCTCGACGCCCAGCACCACAAACTCGACCACGCCGATTACGCCAAAAATTCCGCCCGCCCCCGCCCCGCCTTCAACCCCGCCCTCCAAGCCCTCGACGCCCCGCTCCAAAAGCAAATCCCCGTCGTCATCGAACCCGGCAGCGCCCTCATGTTCGACCGCGCCGCCCGCCTCGCACGCGAGTTCAACCTCGCCGCCATCCTCTGCGCCAGCGGCCACGAATGGCGTCGCCCCGACCTCGCCAAAGCCGCCGCCTTCCCCTGCATCGTCCCCATTAATTTCCCGGCCGCCCCCAAACTCCCCGACGACGACGACTGGGCCGACGTCTCCCTCGACCAGCTCCGCGCCTGGGATTTCGCCGCCGAAAATCCCGTCACCCTCCGCCGCGCGGGCCTCGAAATCGCGCTCACCACCCACGCCCTCGGCGACCGCAAATCCTTCCGCAAAAATCTCCAGCTCGCCCTCGACCGCGGCCTCAGCGAAGCCGACGCCCTCGCCGCGCTCACCACCATTCCCGCCAAGCTCTGCGGCCTCTCCGCGCAACTCGGCACGATTGAAAAAGGAAAACTCGCCAACCTCACCATCGTGGACGGCCCGAGCTACTTCGATCCCGAGCAAAAAATCCGCGAAGTCTGGATCGAAGGCCGGCAGTTCCCCACCCAGCCCCCTGCCCCGCCAAAAACCGGCACGAAAAATCCCGACGCCAAAGCTGGCGAAGCAAAAAACGTGGAAAGCAAACCCAACGCCACCAACGCGCCCGCCCTCAAACCCGCCAAGCCCCCACTCGTCATCACCGCCGCCGGCCCCGGCAACACCGTCACCATCACGACCAACATCACGACCTTCACTACCAACGGCGCCACCGCGACCGCCACCGTCATCGTCTCGACCTCCTCATCCTCGTCGTCGTCAGCCACTGGCAAAACCAACACCGCCACCACCGCCACGATCACCATCACCACCACCGAAGCGCCCAAGCCCGACGCTCCCAAAACCAGCCCCGCAAAAACCAACGCTACCACCGCTACTGCTCAGCAAACCGACAAACCCAAATCCACCCCAGCCCAAGAACTCCGCGACCTCCACAAAAAACGCGTCGCCAAATCCCCGCAATCCAACCGCGGCCCGCTCGCCTCCCCGCGCGCCATCTTCATCAAAGACGCCACTCTCTGGACCTGCGGCCCCGCCGGCAAACTCGAGCACGCCAACCTCCTCGCCATCGACGGCCGCATCGTCCGCCTCGGCACCAACGCCGTCCTCCAGCCCGGCGATCCCTCCGGCAAAGACCTCGTCGAACTCGACGGCCGCGGCCTCCACGTCACCCCCGGCATCATCGACGCCCACAGCCACAGCATGATCCTCGGCGACGTCAACGAAGGCACGCTCCCCTCCACCGCCATGGTCCGCATCGCCGACGTCATCAACTCCGAGACCGAAAACATTTACCAACAACTCGCCGGCGGCGTCACCGCGGCCAACCTCCTCCACGGCTCCGCCAATCCCATCGGCGGCCAGAACGCCGTCATCAAACTCCGCTTCGGCGCGACCCCCGAGCAGATGAAATTCGCCGAAGCCCCCGCCGGCATAAAATTCGCCCTCGGCGAAAACGTGAAGCAATCCAACTGGGGACCCAAATACACCACGCGCTTCCCGCAATCCCGCATGGGCGTCCCCACCTTCATGGACAACCGTTTCACCGCCGCCCGCCAGTATCTCGAAGCCCTCGACCGCCAGAAAAAAAACGGCGGCCCGCCCATCCGCCGCAACCTCGAACTCGAAGCCCTCGGCGAAATCCTCCTCGGCCAGCGCTGGATTCACTGCCACTCCTACCGCCAGGACGAAATCGTTGCGTTCCTCCGCACGATGGAATCTTTCAACATCAAAGTCGCCAGCCTTCAGCACGTCCTCGAAGGCTACAAAGTCGCCGACGAAATCGCCCGCCACGGTGCGGGCGGCTCCACCTTCTCCGACTGGTGGGCCTTCAAGTTCGAGGTCTATGACGCCATCCCCTACAACGGCAGCCTCATGCGCGACCGCGGCGTCGTCGTCTCCTTCAACTCCGACTCCTCCGACCTCGCCCGCCGCCTCTACCTCGACGCCGCCAAGGCCGTGAAATACGGCAACACCCCCGAAATCGAAGCGTTGAAATTCGTCACCCTCAACCCTGCCAAACAACTCCGCATCGATCAGCACGTCGGCTCCCTCGAACCCGGCAAACACGCCGACTTCGCCCTCTGGTCCCGCGCGCCCCTCGACTCCGCCACCGTCTGCCAGCAAACTTGGATTGACGGAAAAAAATATTTCGACCGCTCCCTCGCCTCCGCCCGCGCCCAATCCCTCGAAGCCGAGCGCGCCGCCCTTATCGCCAAAGCCAAAAAAATCTCCTCCCCACCCGCCGGCACCACCCCGCCCTCCGAAGCCGCCAAAGCCGCCTTCTTCCACCGCGCTCTCGAACAAGCCCACCGCCTCCTCCAAGACTGCCGCGACTGCCAACTGAAAAACGACCAGCCATGAACCGCCCTTCCACCACAGCGCCGACACTCCCGCCCGCCTCGGACCTCCCTCTCCCCTCAACGGGGAGAGGGAATGAGGGTGAGGGGTG
>CAZUUP010000251.1:0-8221 GCA_964623105.1 uncultured Akkermansia sp. | reverse complement strand
TTCGCGCTCGGCGAACACGGCTTCTACGACAAACGCGACGCGTTCGAGACCAGCATCCGCGTGCCGCTGCTGGCGTGGGCGCCGGGCGCGATCCAGCCCGGCACCGTGATCACGCAGATGGTGCAGAACATTGACCTCGCCCCGTCGCTGCTCGACGCCGCCGGCACAACCGCGCCAGCCAACGCTCCGCGCATGGACGGCCGCTCCTTCTGGCCGTTGCTGCAAGGCCGCACAACGCCGTGGCGCGATCACATTCTTTACGAGTATTACTGGGAATGGAACTTTCCGGCCACGCCCACAACCTTCGCGATCCGCACGGACCGCTGGAAATACATCTCCTACCAGGGCATCTGGGACCACGACAGCCTCCACGATTTGCAGACCGACCCGCACGAGCGGCACAACTTGATCAACGTCCCCGCCTTCGCCGCACAGGCCGAGAAGCTGCGCGCGCAACTCTTCAATGAACTCGGTGCGTCCGGCGGTTTGCAAATGCCCATCTTCCCACCCGCTGGCGAAGCGTTGCACGACCGCAAATTGCGGCGATGAGGTGTGCCGGCCATGCAGGACCTCGCCGCAGGGCGCGGCCGGGTCGGAAGCCAATAATTGAAACGAACGCCAGCCTGTGCGACAAAGGAACCATGAAGACCGTCAACGTCGAATGCCCTGACCAACTCCACGAGCAGCTCGCCAAGCTGGTGGCGGCGGGCTGGTTCAAGTCGCCGGAGGAAGGCGTGCTGGAGGCCTTGCGGCGGTATCTGAGCGGACACTCGGTGGAATTGCAGGAGCGCCAGATCATGGCCGATGTGGAGTGGGGGTTGCATGGCCGCGACTGAGATTGTCGCCGTTCTGGATGCCGGGCCGTTGACTCACCTCGATGAACTGGAGCGGATTGATCTCCTGGGCGATTTCGGAGTCTTGCTGGTTCCGCAGCCGGTCTTGGACGAAGCGTTGCGGCATCGCCCACGCCTTCAGTTGTCCGCTCTGGCCAACCTCGAAATCATCTCCCAGCCGCCGCCTCTGACCGACGACTTGTTGCGTCTGGCCGATGAACTGGCCTTGCAGGCGGGCGAGCGCGCCGCCCTCGCGGTGCTGCGAGCGCGTGGCGGACGATTCCTCCTGAGCGATGATGGCGCTGCGCGCTCCGTCGCTGAGGCCGCAGGCTTTCAGGCCCACGGCACCATTGGATTGATTCTCCGTTCGTGTCGGCGAGGACAGATTCCCAAGGGCGTGATGCTTCAGTTGCTCCGGGAGTTGCCAACGCGCACGACGCTCCATCTTCGCAAAGCGTTGTTGGATTCCATCATTGCCAAAGCCAGCGCTGAGAGTGCCTAGCCTCCTCTTCCCATGATTGCTCGAATGAAATCCATCATCTCCGTTGCCACACTCGGTCTGCTGCTCACCAGTTCGCTCACCGCCGCGCCCTTCCCCGTTCCCACGATCGATCTCGCCGCCGAGAAGCAGCGGCAAGTCGTCGTGGACCGCGAGGCCGGGCAGTATCTCGGGCATCCGACCACGGTGCTGCTCGAAGACGGGAAGACGATGCTAACGGTGTATCCCAAGGGCCACGGTCGGGGTGCCATCGTTTACAAGCGCAGCAACGACGGCGGCCTGACGTGGAGCCAGCGCCTGCCCACGCCCGCGAGCTGGGCCACGAGCAAGGAAGTGCCCACACTGCACCGCGTCGTGGACGCCGCCGGGAAGAAGCGCCTCATCGTGTGGAGCGGCCTTTATCCCGCGCGCCTCGCCGTGAGCGAGGACGACGGCAAGACTTGGAGCGAACTCCAGCCGGTCGGCGACTGGGGCGGTATTGTGGTGATGGGATGCACGGAGCCGATTAAGACGGGCGCGGGGCATTACCTCGCGATGTTTCACGACGACGGGCGTTATTTCACCAGCAAGGCGGCGCAGAAAAAGCCCGTGGAATTCACGCTCTTCAAGACCTTCTCGCGCGACGGCGGACTGACATGGAGCGCGCCTGAAGCGGTGCAGCACGACACGAAGGTTCATCTGTGCGAACCCGGTTTCATCCGCTCGCCCGACGGCAAAGAGATCGCCGTCCTCCTCCGCGAAAACTCCCGCACGCGCAATTCGCACATCATCTTCTCCCGCGACGAAGGCACAACCTGGACCGCGCCGCGCGAGCTACCCGACTCGCTCAACGGCGACCGCCACACCGGCAAATACGCGCCCGACGGCCGGCTCTTCGTCTCCTTCCGCAGCGTCGCGCCGCGCGGCAAGGCGACGCCTTTCGCTGGCGACTGGGTTGCGTGGGTGGGCCGCTACGATGACCTCGCCACCGGCAAGTCCGGCCAATACCACGTCCGACTCATGGACAACACCAAAGGCGCGGACTGCGCGTATCCCGGCGTCGAGGTGCTGCCCGACGCGACCATCGTCACGACGACCTACGGCCACTGGACCACGAACGAAGCGCCTTACGTCGTGAGCGTCCGCCTGAAGCTCGCCGAGTTGGACGCGAAGGCGAAGTGACCGAACCCAGCCCACTCAATGAAAATACAGTCAATCGCCCGCCGGTTCCACCGTGGCCACGTCGCATGTCACGCAGGCCAGCCACCAACCCAGACCGGCCCGCTCCCGCGCTTGGCCGCTGCCCTCAGCCTGCTGCTGGCGCTGTTCGCACTCGGCGGTTCCACCGCTCATGCGTGGGGACCGCACGGCGAAATTGTGCAAGCCGCCCTCGCGACCCTCGGCCCGGATGACCCGCTGAAAACCGCCTTGGGCACCAACGCCAACTACCTCGTGAAATACGTCTGGATGGCCGACTGGCGGGGTCAGCTTCAGTTGGGCCGGACGGAAACATACTACACGGATGATTATCTGCTCTTCCCAACGGTGACCAATCACTCTTCCCACATTTGTCCCGAAGTCAGGCAAACCTACGCGCCGCATTTTCACCGCGCGCTACAGGCCCTGCGCACGGAATCTCCGCGCGAAGCCGCCCGCTGGATTGGCTCGCTGCTGCATTTCGTCACCGACACCGGATCGCCGCCCCACGCGCTGGGAATCCAGGGTCCGGTGCATTCCAAAATGGAAAACTGGCTGGATGCCAAACTCATTCTCCTGCCCGGTTACCAGCCGCGCCTGCTCGGCAGCAACGACAGCTCGGGGGAAGCCGGTTTGCTCCAGCGCATGGACGGGCTCATCGAGTATTCCAAGGAACGCGCCCTCCGTTGCCGCGCCGATGTGATGGCGGACCGCCGGCCGCCGGTCGAGCCTATCGTCCTGGAGTGCGCGCTCGAAACCGCGCGTGTCGTCGCCGATTTGCTCCACACGCTCGGCACGCTCGCGCAGTCGCAGACAAAGGGTGCATCGCTCACGGGCCTCGTGATTCGCCCGCAGGTGCAATCCCCGGAACTCACCAAAGTGCCCGCCAAGGTCATTCTCCTCGGGACCAAGTTCTCCACGCTCACCGATCCCACCGGGGCGTTCGCGTTTCATCATCTGCCGGCGGGAAAATATGAGATCGTGGTTTCCGGTCCCGGCTGGGTGACCGAGGCGAAGCCGGTCAACCTGCCGCCGAACGGCGCCGCAAACCTTGGCACGATCAACCTGTCGGAATCGGGCGGCGGAAATCTGCTTCGCAATCCGCGTTTCCAACTGCGCTGGGTTGCGCCGAATCAAGCAGACGGCTGGATGCAAACCTGGCGTCCAGGCCGGCCCGTCAGCGCCACGGGGCCCAAGGACTGGGACGGCGAATGGATTCCCCTTGAGAACGGCGTCACCTACCAACTCGCCGCCCACTGGAAAACCAGCGACCCGGAGGATCCCCACCGTAGCGTTGCCTTGCGGACCAAGGGGCGCACGAACGACAGCCCGACCGTCACCCATCCCGCCGCAGCCACCCCGACAAATCGTCTGGTCACCATCACCGGATCAGATGGGCTGGCCTGGGCCGCCGTGTCCGTGCGCGGTTTGCAGCCGCCGTGGGAGCTTTTGGAATCGGTCAGCTTCAAGCCCGTTTCCCGACCGGCCGAAAAGCCCGCGCCATCCGCCCCCGCCCCAAAACCGGCGGCTCCCAAAACCACAGCTCCCAAGCCTCCCGCAAAATCCTCCGCCGCTACCGAATCCGACCCGCGCCTGCACGCCGACGGCGCGGGCTGGCGGCTCGACCAGGCCACGCGCATTGATCCGAAGCGCCCGCGCGTGTTGCTCATGGGCGACTCGATTCTCAACGGCTACCTCGCTGGCACCGTGAAAGCGCTCGACGGACAGGCTTACGTGGACGCGTGGGTGAACCCGCTCGCGCAGTCTTCCTACCGCCTGCACGAGATGCTCGCCGAAGTGCTCGCCCGAGGTCCGTATGACATCGTCCACGTCAACATGGGTTTGCACGGCTGGCAGAAGGGCCGCATCCCCGACGGCCAGTTCGAGCCGCTCACGCGCAAGCTGGTCGAAACCATCCGCGCGCGGGCGCCGAGCGCCACGTTCATCTGGGCCAGCAGCACGCCTGTGACCACCAAGGGCAAGCCCGGCGAACTCGACGCCGAGATCAACCCCGTCATCATTGAGCACAATCGCCTGGCCGCAAAAGTCATGGCCGAGATGAAAGTCCCGGTGAACGACCTCTACACCGTCGTGGCCACGCGCCTCGACCTCGCGCGCGGCGACCAGTTCCACTGGAAGCCCGAGGGCACCGCGCTCCTGAAGGATGCCGTCGTCGCGACCTTGCAACGCGAACTCAAGGCACGGACCGGCGCCCGTTGAGACGGACGAAGCCGCACAGCCGACGACCCGTCACGGTTTCCGCACCGCCACACACACCAGGTCGCCCCGCGCATTCCGGCAATAGATTCGCCCATCGGCCAGCACCGGAACCGTCCAGCACTTGCCGCCCAGCACCTGCGCGCGAGCCACCGGCGTGAAGCCGGAAGGCTGGGCCGGAGCAACCAGCAATTCACCCCGGTCACTCAGCACGATGAGTTTACCATCGGCCGCCGTCACCCCGCCCGAACCAATGCCCTTCTGCGCCCATTTCTCGGCACCGGTGGCAAACTCCACACATTTCAACACCGCCTTGTCCGTCGTGTCGCCGTCGATGCCGTAGAGATGCCGGTCCAGCAGCACAGCCGGATTCATCTGCGTGCGCAGCACCTTGGATTTCCAGACCGTCTCGGGATCGCCTTTGCCAGGACGCACGACCGTCGCGCCCTTGCCATAACCGCTGGAGATGAAGACTTGGTCGCCCTGCACCACCGGGTCGGCCGCATTGACGCCATATTCGGTGAGCCAGCGGACGCGCCACGCGGGCTTGCCCGTACGAAGCTCCACGGCGTAATAGGAACTTTCATTGCCCAACAGGGCGAACCAGTCGTCGCCCCGTCGCAGCGGCAGCGGGGTTGAGTAGCCGGCGTTGTTGTCACCGGATTTCCACACGATCTCGCCGGAGTTCTTGTCGAGGGCAAGCCCGCCGTCGCCGACGTTGAGGATGAGAAGCTTTTCCACCACCAGCGGCGAACCGGTGAATCCCCATCCGGGCACCCGCGCGCCAGTCTCCTTGGCGACATTCTTGGACCAGAGAATTTTTCCGGTCGCGGCGGCAAAGGCGAACACGTCGCCCCACCGGCTCAAAGTGTACACCCGCGAACCATCCACCGTGGGGGTCGAACCCGGACCGCCCTCGAAGTATTTGTCACCCAGGTCCGACTCGTAGCCGTGCTTCCACAGCACCTGCCCGGTCACGGCATCCAGACACCAAACTGTGTCGGTGTTGTTGCCATTGCCCAGAGTGAACACCCGGCCACTGGCCACCGCCATGGACGAGAAGCCCGTTCCGACCCGCGCCTTCCACAAGACGGGCGGCCCGTCCTTCGGCCATTCCGTCAGCCACCCCGTTTCGGCGGAGATGCCGTTGTGGTTCGGTCCCCGCCAGTTTGGCCAGTCGGCAGCGCTGGCCACGGCGGCCACCACGCCGGCCAGAAAGGCGATCACCGCGCGAAGCCCGCCCAGGCCTCCGGCCATCCGCAACACCCGACCACCTGCAGCCAACCGCACACCCACACACCCAGAAGCGGACACCCGCCGCACCGCCTGCCCCAACGCATTGCAATCCACACGCATAAGCATGGCCAAAAGGTCGGTCAGGCACCCGCCGAACGCCAGACTTTCCTTGCCCGGAGTCACGCGACCGCCAACGATGCTCCTCCAACATCAACTCTCGCCCACCATGCTCCCACGCTTGTTTCCATCCATGCTTCTCGCCGCCGTCGCTCTATACGCCCACGACCTCGCCGGCGCCGAATCCGCCACCCGCCTCCGGGCCGTGCGCGTCGAACAGGCGGAGTTCGGCCAACTTCCCGACGGCCAGCCTGTTCACGTCTTCTCGCTGCACAACGCCAACGGTCTTTCCGCCCGGGTGATGACCCACGGCGCGACCCTGATCGCCGTCGAAACACCCGATCGCGCGGGACAGTTCGCCAACGTCACGCTCTTCCTCGACCGCTTCGCCGATTACCTCGCCGGCCATCCCTTGTTCGGTTCCGTCGTCGGCCGATACGCCAATCGCATCGCCGGTGCGAAATTCACCATCGATGGCGTCACCCACGCTGTCACCCCCAACGCCGCGCCGCATCACATCCACGGCGGCAAAAACGGCTTCCACAAACGCATCTGGACCGCCCGCCCCCTGCGCGAGGCCGACAGCGCGGGCGTGGAACTGACGCTGACCAGCACGGATGGCGACGAGGGTTTTCCGGGCAAACTGACCGCCAAGGTCGTGTACCGCCTCACCAACCGCGACGAATTGTTCATCGAGTACACGGCCCACACCGACAAGCCGACCCATGTCAATCTCACCAATCACGCCTACTGGAACCTCGCGGGCGCCGGCAACGGCGACGCGCTCGGCCACCGCCTCACCCTCCACGCGGACCGCTTCCTCCCCGCCGACGACAAAAAAATTCCGACCGGCGAGATCGCGCCGGTGCGCGGGACGCCGATGGATTTCACCCAACCGCACACCATCGGGGAACGCATCGCCCGGATCCCCGGCGGCGGCTACGACCATTGCTACGTGGTGAACCGCAAACCGGGTGAAACCCTCGCCCATGCCGCCCGCGTGGAAGATCCCAAATCCGGCCGGATCATGGACGTTTTCACCACCGAACCCGGCGTCCAGCTCTACACGGCAAATTACCTGAGCGACAAACTCAAGGGCGCCGGCAAGCCCTACGGCAAACACCACGCCCTCTGCCTCGAGGCGCAGAAATTTCCGAACGCACCCAACCAGCCGAACTTCCCCGCCTCCCTCCTTCGCCCCGGTGAAACCTACCACCATGTGACCATGCACCGCTTCACGGTGGCGAAGTAACCGCCGCGTCCGCGGGCGTGCCCGAAAACTGCCTTCACGCGACTCACACCGCCGCCGCGCGAATCAAACCTTGTTCCACGGCCCGCGATTCTCACGGCTCCGCAACCGGTTCGCCTCGGCGTCGTTCACGAACTCTTCCTTCTCCGGATTCCACTTCAACGAACGCCGCAGCCAGTAACCGATGTTGCCCAACTGGCAGACTTGCGCCGTGCGCGCCCCGATCTCGACATCCGCCACCGGACGTTTCCGGGACTTGATGCAGTCCACCCAGTTCTGTTTGTGACTCGCGGCAATCGCCGGGAGGCGAAAATCCTTTTCCCCCAGCGGCGTCTTCAGAATCGTGTCCGGCGTGGACTGGATGCCCTTGCGATCCACGTAAATCGTCCCCAACTCGCCCTCGAACGTCGTGCCGCTCGGACCGCCATGAAACATCTCGATCCCGTTGGCGTAAACAAACCGCAATCCCGTGTCACCCGTGGCAGGGGGGTGAACCTCCACCGGTCCCGAGGCATCCATGTCCAGCGCCCACTGCGCGATGTCGAAGTGATGCGCCCCCATGTCGGCCAGACCGCCGCAGGCGTACTCGCGGTAGTTGCGCCACGCAGGGAAATGCTTGTGGATGTCCACCGGACACAGCACCGCGTTGAACGCGCGTTTGGGTGACGGGCCGTTCCACATCTCCCAGTCCACTCCCGCCGGCGTGGCCTCCTCCGGCAGGTCGCACGGGCGTGCTGGCCCACCCACTCCCACTCGCACCGTCTTCACCCGGCCGATGCGCCCGCTGCGGATGTATTCCACGGCCTGGCGGAAATACCCCCTGAACTCGGTGCGCTGCTGGCTGCCAGTCTGGAAGACAATGTCGTTCTCACGCGCGGCGCGCACCATGGCGCG
>CAZUUP010000250.1:0-8227 GCA_964623105.1 uncultured Akkermansia sp. | reverse complement strand
TTTGCCAGCGACCTCAATCCCGTGCCGGTGCTGCTCAACAAGGTCGTCCTCGAATACATTCCCAAATTCGGCCAGCGCCTCGCCGATGAAGTCCGAAAATGGGGCGAGTGGATCAAGCGCGAAGCCGAGAAGGAACTGGCCGAGTTCTATCCCAAGGACGCGGACGGCGCGACGCCCATCGCCTATCTCTGGGCGCGGACGATTCAATGCGAAGGCCCGGGCTGCGGCGCGGAAGTGCCGCTCATCCGCTCCCTCTGGCTCGCCAAGAAAGCCAACCGCTCCGTGGCCCTGCAACTCGTGCCGAACAAGAAGGCCAAGCGCGTGGACTTCCAAATCATCGTCAAGCAACGCGGCGGCTGGGTGAATCAGGACGACCACAAAGAGAAAAGCGCCGACCCGAAATTTGACGGCACGGTCAAACGCGGCTCGGCAACGTGTCCGTGTTGTGGATACACGACGCCCGTGGCTCGTCTTCGCGAACAAATCAAACGTCACCGAGGAGGAGCGAACCACGCTAGAACGTTTTGTGTCGTAACGACCAAGGAGAGCGAGCAGGGGCGAGCGTTCCGTTTGCCCGTCGAGAGAGATGCGAAAGTCGTCCAAAAGGCGCAGCGAGAACTGGAGCGCCGAAAGAAGGCTCACAGTGGCAACAACAGCCTTGTGCCCGATGAGAAAGTTGACATTCGAGGAGTCCGCCATACTTGGGCAATGATTTACGGCCTGAATTCTTGGGGCGACTACTTCACAGACCGCCAACTTCTCGCTCTCACGAGCTTGACCCGTCTCGTCGAGGAGGTCGCAATCAAGACAGCCAAAAGTGGCGAGGCTGGGCTTGGAGTTGCCACACAAACCATCCTTGCACTCGGTGTTAGCCGTATCGCCGACATTGCAAATTCATTCTGCACATGGAAGCCATCCATGACGCAGGCGATTCATCTTTTCGCCCGGCAAGCCATCCCGATGACTTGGGATTTTGCAGAAACAAGTCTTCTGTCAGATGCCGCTGGAGACTACGGCACAACCATCGGGAACATGCTCCGAATTTTGGAAGGTGAATTGGCAGTCGGCGGAAACGGAAAGGCTGAACAAAACTCTGCGTGCGAGCACCGTCTGCCTGACGATTCCGTTGATTTGTTCTTAACTGACCCGCCTTACTACGACGCAGTTCCCTATGCCTACTTGGCAGATTTCTTTTATGTCTGGCTCAGACGCAGTCTTGGCCGAAGCTACGCAGAACTTTTCGCTGAACCAGCCGTTCCGAAAGATGCCGAGATAGTCGTGGACAGGCCACACGAGTTAAGCAATTCCACACATGACATCGCGTTTTACGAACGCGAGTTGACCCGCGCCTTTGCTGAAGGGCGGCGAGTCGCCAAGCCGGAAGCTTTGGGAACAATTGTTTTCGCCAGCAAGACGACCGCGAGTTGGGAAGCCATTTTGAAAGCAGTCGTGGACGCCGGTTGGATTATCACCGGCTCGTGGCCCATTGATACGGAAATGGAAACGCGCGTTTCCGCACAAGGCCAAGCGCGGCTCGCGTCCTCCGTCCACCTCGTCTGCCGCCCGCGCGAGAATCCCGACGGCTCGGTGCGCACGGACGAAATCGGCGATTGGCGCGACGTGTTGCAGGCGTTGCCCATCCGCATTCACGAATGGATGCCGCGGCTGGCCGAAGAAGGCGTCGTCGGCGCGGATGCCATCTTCGCCTGTCTCGGCCCGGCCCTGGAAATTTTCTCCCGCTATTCGCGCGTGGAAAAAGCCAGCGGCGAAACCGTCACGCTCAAGGAATATCTGGAGCAAGTCTGGGCCGCCGTCGCCAAGGAAGCCCTCACGATGATTTTCACCGGCGCGGACACCACCGGCTTTGAAGAGGACGCGCGCCTCACTGCCATGTGGCTCTGGACGTTGAACGCGGGTGCCGATGCCGGAGCCGATGCCGGCTCTGGCGAAGGTGAGGACGATTCAGATGAGGAAGATTCGGGTGGCAAGAAGGCGGGCAAGGCCAAGGGTGGATTTATTTTGGAATACGACGCCGCGCGCAAGATCGCGCAGGGCCTCGGCGCGCACCTGGAAGATTTGACCAGTCTCGTGGAAGTGTCCGGCGAGCAGGCCCGCCTGCTGCCCGTCGGCGAGCGCGCCCAGCATCTATTCGGCAAAGATGACGCCACGCTGGCCGGTCAAAATGCCAAACGCAAGAAACGCGACGCGCAGATGGACATGTTCAAAGTGCTGGGCGATGCAGATGCCGACGCCGCCACGACATTCGGCGAAACCCGAGTCGAGCGCCACGGCGCCACCGTGCTCGACCGTATCCACCAGAGCATGATCCTGTTCGCCGCCGGCCGCAGCGAGGCGCTGAAACGCTTCCTCGTCGAGGATGGTGCCGGGCGTGACCAACGCTTTTGGCGGCTCGCCCAGGCGTTGTCCGCCCTGTACCCCAGCCACACCGAGGAAAAGCGGTGGGTGGACGGTGTGCTGGCGCGGAAGAAGGGATTGGGATTCTAATCGCTGGCAAAATTGGCTCGTCAACGGGGCCGGCCAAGAGATAAATTAGGGCAGAATGAAATCACTTCAGCGCACGATCAAAGCCGTGATTCGGCCTGGCGAGGAATCGGGCTACGTCGCCGAGTGCGTGGAAATCGCAGTCGTCACGCAGGGAGTAACGCTGGATGAAGTGATGCATAATTTGCAGGAAGCCGCCGCGCTTTATCTGGAAGGAGAAGACCTGGCATCGCTGGGATTGGCGGCGAATCCGACGCTGGTGGTGACGATGGAAACGGAACCAGCGTATGCCTAAACTCAAGCGGCTCTCGGCGTCCGAGGTCGTTTCCACGTTCCAACATTTTGGTTTTGCGGTGCTGACGCAGCGTGGCAGTCACATTAAGCTGCGCCGCATCAGCCAAGCTGGGGAAAGGCAAACTTTGGTGGTCCCGAATCACCGGCAACTGGACACCGGGACGTGTCATGCCGTGTTTCGACAGGCGTGCAGGTATGTTTCGCCCGACGATCTTCGGCGGTTCTTTTACACGGAATGAGGTTTGCCGGAGGCGAGTCTGCTCGATTCACGGCAGCGAGCGAATTCGGCATCGAAGTCCTGAAGTCGGCGGGGCTGCTCAAACTGACAGGCGAAACAAAATGCAAGCCATCGAACTGAAAATGCCGGATGAAGTTTACCAGAAGCTGGAAAGCATGGCGTCGCACGACCATCAGCGGGTGGATGCCTTCGCGAGACAGAAGCTGGAGGAACTCGTCCGCGCCATGGAAAGCTTCGCCGAACTGGAGCAGCGCGCCAGGCGGGGCACCGTGGAGAAGTTTCGGGGTGCGATGGCCAAAGTGCCCAAGGTGCCAGCCATGCGCAGGGACGAACTGCCCAAATAGGAATCAGCCGCAGGAAACTGACTCAGAAGCTATGCCCCTCAAGCCGTGGTATAAGGTCGTCACCCCGCGCGAGGACTTGCGCGAAGGAAAACCGCTCGACGCCTCCGAGTTCGCCGTCCATCTGGACCAGGTGCGCGAAGGCTCCGCCCCTGCGGACTACCAAAAGCCGGAACGCTTCTTTGAGCGCACGTATCTCACCAAAAATCTCGCCAGTCTGGCCTCCGAAGTCATCCGCCGTCTGTCCGGTGAGAAAACGGAAACGAACGCGATCTTCAATCTCGCCACGCAGTTCGGCGGCGGCAAGACGCACGCGCTGACGTTGCTCTATCACCTCGCCAAGCAAGGCCCGGCGGCGAACAAGTTCGCGGGTGTAGCCACCTTGCTCACCAAGGCGGGCATTCCCGGTGTGCCCAAGGCCGAGGCGGCGGTCTTCGTCGGCACGGAGTTCGATTCCATCAGCGGACGCGGCGGCAAAGACGGCACGCCCCTGCGCAAAACCCCGTGGGGTGAAATTGCGTGGCAGCTTGGCGGCGCAACGGCGTTCGCCATCGTCGCCGAGCACGACCAAAAGGGCGAAGCTCCTGGCGGCGAAGTCATCCGTCAGCTTCTGCCCAGGGACAAGCCCAGCCTCATCCTGATGGATGAGCTGATGAACTACGTCAGTCGCAACCGGCGCAGTGGTTTGGGCGCACAGCTCTACAACTTTCTGCAAAACCTGTCCGAAGTCGCGCGCAGCATGGACAACGTCGTGCTGGCCGTGTCCATCCCGGCGTCGGAATTGGAAATGACCGCGGAAGACCAGTCCGATTTCGAGCGGTTCAAGAAGGTTCTCGACCGGCTCGGCAAAGCCATCGTCATGTCCTCGGATGCGGAAACGTCTGAGATCATCCGCCGCCGGCTGTTCGAGTGGGATGAACGTGCCGTCACCAGCGAGGGCAAAGTAATGTTGCCCAAGGAGGCAATTGAGACCTGTGTCGAATACGCGGATTGGGTGGTCGAACATCGGCAACAACTACCGAGCCAGTTCAACGTGGACGGTGCGCGCGAGGCGTTCCTTGCGACTTATCCTTTTCATCCGGCGGTCATTTCCGTCTTCGAGCGCAAGTGGCAGGCGTTGCCGCGCTTTCAGCAAACCCGCGGCGTTCTGCGTTTGCTCGCACTGTGGGTGGCGCGGGCTTATCAGGAAGGGTTCAAGGGCGCACACAGGGATTCCATCATCGGCCTCGGCACGGCCCCGCTCGATGACGCCATGTTCCGCTCCGCCACGTTCGAGCAGTTAGGTGAGACGAAGTTGGAAGGCGCGGTGACGACGGACATTTGCGGCAAGCGCGATTCCCACGCGACGCGGCTCGATGCCGAGGCCACGGAGACGATCAAAAATGCGCGTCTGCACCGCAAAGCCATCACCGCCATCTTCTTCGAGTCCAACGGCGGCCAGGCCAAGGCCGATGCGACCGTACCGGAAATCCGCTTCGCCGTCGCCGAGCCGGGCCTCGACATCGGCAACGTGGAAACCGCCCTGGAAGCTTTGACCGAAGGCTGCTACTACCTTGCCGTGGAACGCAATCGCTACCACTTCAGCCTCAAGGAAAACCTCAACAAGCGGTTCGCCGACCGGCGCGCGACCATTCCGCCCGCCCAGGTCGAGGAACAGATACGCGAAGAAATCCAGAAAGTGTTTTCCACCGGCAACGGCTTGGAGCGGGTCTATTTCGCGGAAAAGACCATTCAGATCGCCGACCGCCCGGCGGTCACATTGGTGGTGCTCTCACCCGACCAGTCGTTGGCGGACGAGAAAGCCACGACCGCCTTCGTCGAACGCATGATCCGCGAATACGGCACGTCCTCCCGCACGTTCAAGAGTTCCATGATTTTCTGCGTGCCGGAAACGCCGGACAACCTTCGCGAAGACGCCCGCAAGGTGCTCGCGTGGGAGGCCATTGACGACGACGACTTGAAGCTGGACGACACCCAGGTTCATCAGCTTGCAGAGAATCTCAAGAAAGCCCGGCGTGACTTGAAGGAAACCATCTGGCGCACCTACAAGAATCTAATGTTGCTCGGCAAGGACAACACGGTGAAACGCGTTGATCTTGGCTTGGTTCACTCCAGCGCGGCCACGGACTTGGTTTCGCTGATTGTCACCCGGTTGAGTTCCGACGGCGATTTGGAAACCAAGGGCATCAGTCCCTCTTTCCTGATTCGCAACTGGCCGCCTGCTTTCAAGGAATGGTCAACCAAATCGGTGCGTGATGCGTTCTTCGCCGCACCCCAGTTTCCCCGCCTGACCAACCCTGACGTGTTAAAGGAAACCATCTCGCGCGGTGTGGGCAACGGCCTGCTTGGTTACGTGGGCAAAACCGCCTCGGGCGAATACAAACCGTTTTGCTACAACAAGGCCCTGATGACCACCGACGTGGAATTGTCGGATGACATGTTCATCATCACCAAGGAAACCGCCGAGGCTTACCTGAAAACCCGCGCCACGCCGCCACCACCCGTGTCCGTCGCGCCACCGACCGACCCGACGAGCAAAGTCGTGCCGCCCGTCACCCCGCCGGTCGTCACTCAATCGCCGCTGGCGCCCACCAGCACTTCCGGCCTGACGTGGGTTGGTGAAATCCCGCCGCAGAAATGGATGAACTTCTACACCAAGGTGCTCTCCAAGTTCGCCTCGGCACAAGGATTGAAACTCACCTTGAAGGTGGAAGTGTCTCCCGAAGGCGGTGTATCCAAACAGAAGCTCGAAGAAACCAAGTCCACCCTCCGCGAGCTTGGCCTGAACGACGACGTGAAAGGCGTGTGACCCGATCAGTCACTTCACCACCGGCGATGCCAACCCCTCCCGCCCGGGCGGGACATCTGGTTGGCCAACCCGGGGTTCTGCTGTTCTCAAGCCCCCGGTACTGAGCATGAAGGCCCGCTGTGGACGGTGTTCGTGTCCGTCCGGAAATCCGCGACCTCCAGCTTCGCCGAAAGCCTTGTCGAACATTCCGCATAGAATGACCGGCCCGCGCCAACAACCCGTCACCCCCGCCGCGCCACCACGAACGCATTGAACATCCAATGCCGCAACGGCGTGGCGTTCAACAGCCAGTCCACCACCTTCGGCACATACCGGTCCGTACACTCCACCCGCTCCACCTCGCACCCGCACCGTTGGAGGAAAAAAGCCATCTCCAGCGGGTTCGTCGCGATGATCGCGTCATCATCCGGCTCAAACGGCGTCTTCACAATCGGCGTCATCCGGTCAAAACGCACCCCCTCCGGACGCACCGCAAACTCCCGCCGCTTCTCCCCCACCCGCCGCCAGTTCCGCCACTTGTTTCCCAACCCGCGCATCCGCGGATGATACCCCGGCCCCACCGCCCGCAAAAAGTTCGGACTCGACAACACCACCCGGCCACCCCGTTCCGTCACCCGCACCAACTCCGCAATGAACGCCTCCGGTTCCTCCACGTGCTCCAACACATTCAACGCCCCCACGGCCCCGAAAAACCCGTCCGCAAACGGCAACCGCCGCCCGTCATAAAGTTCACACCGCTCGCAAAACTTCCGCGCCCGTTCGATGTTCGGCCGCGAAATGTCCACCCCATACGCCTCCACCCCCGCCTGCGTCAACCGCCCCACCACCTGTCCCACCCCGCACCCCACGTCCAAAGCCCGCGCCCCCGCCCGGGCCGGCCGCAACGCATCCGCATACTTCCCGTAGAAATTCGGATCCCACCCCGCCAGAAACTCCGCGTACGCCTCGTTGTTCGCGTAGTACGATTCCTGCGCGCTCATGTCCGTTTGCGTTTTCCCCCCGGCGCCTTCCCCAGTTCTGCCTTGCCCGCCGATTGCCCCCCCGACCCCGTCGGCGCACCCCCCGCCCCGGAACCCGCCGGTGCCGCCGGCAAACCTGGCGACCCCGATGACGCCGCCGGTCCCGCATCCCGCGAAAATGCCAAAACCCCCAGCAACCCCAACCCGAACACCAACGCCCCGAAACTCACATACAACGTCCCCAGCGGCGGCTCGAACCGGAACTCGACTTCGTGCGCCCCCGCCTCCAACTGCACCCCCCGCATCAGATAGTTGCACCGCAACAACGGCTGCGGACGACCATCCACAAAAACCTTCCACGCCGGATGATGCTTGTCGTTCAGCAACAAAATCGCCGGCACGTCCGCCTTCGCCGTGAACACAATTCGCTTCGGTTGGTAACTCTTGAACGCCACCGTTCCCGGATTCGCATTGGTCGCCGCCTCCACCTTCGGCCCCGGCACCGCCTCCGAAACCAGCACCTGCGCCGCCGGATCAAACCCCGGGTCCGCCAACCGTCGCAGCACCGCCTCGTCATTTGTCACCGACAGCCAGTTCGCATACAGCTTCACCCGCGGCAACGCCCCCGCAAACTCCACCAACCCGAAAGCACCGTTGGTCTTCACCACCACCGTCAGATCCTCAATCCGCGTCACCTGCGTCAGCCCCGGCTTCGGTGCCACGTCAAACGCCAGCGCCACCCGGAACCGCCGCAACGCCGGATCCAACTGCTGATTCAACATCTCCACCGCCGGCGCCGCCGTCAGCAGATACCGCGTGTTCGTCAACTGCCACAACCGCGCCATCGAACCACCCAAAGCCATCTGATACGCCCGCATGTCCTCCGGCACCCGCGGCATCTGCACCACATCCAGCGACTGAATGTTGTAAAACTGGTAATGATGCTGCAGCCACTCGTTCGCCAGCGCCGGCAAAGCCTGAAACTGATCCGGCAACTTGAACCGCGGCGCCACCACCCGCGCCTCATACGGCCGGGCCTTCAGGAAATCGATGACCGGATTGCTCGCATACTTCTCCACGTAAT
>CAZUUP010000249.1:0-8264 GCA_964623105.1 uncultured Akkermansia sp. | reverse complement strand
GTCGGGTGGTCACGCGGGTTTCCATTCGGCGGCGTGGCGGGCGAAGGCGGGGGCGGCTTTTTGGAGGGCTTCGGCGATGTCGGCGTCGCGGTGGGCGAGGCTGAGGAACCAGAGGCCGCGTTCGATGGCGCGGACGCCGGCTTCGAGGAGGCAGCGGCGGAGGTGGGCCCAGCGGGGGGCGTCGTGGCGGCGGACGTAGTCGCGGTAGTCGCGGATGGGGCCGGGGGCGGCTCCGGGTTTGAGGAGGGCGGTGTGGAAGGCGAGGCCGGGGCCCTGGGGTTGAAGGGGGATTTGGTGACGTTGGGCGAGGGCGGAGAGGCCGGCCATGAGGCGTTGGCCGAGGGCGTTGAGGGCGGCGGGGTGGCGGTCGCCGAGGGCGAGGATTTCGTCGAGGCACCATTTGGCGGCGGCGAGGCAGAGGGGGTTGCCGTTGAGGGTGCCGGCGTGGACGATTTCGCCGCGGGTGATTTTCTGCATGGCGCTTTCTTTGCCGACGAGGGCGGCGAAGGGGACGCCGCCGCCGATGGCTTTGCCGAGGATGGTGAGGTCGGGGGTGAAGCCGAGGAATTGCTGGGCGCAGCCGGGGCCGAAGCGGAAGCCGGTGATGGTTTCGTCGGCAATCATGAGCATGCCGTCGCGGTCGCAGAGTTCGCGGATGGTGGGGAGGAGGCCGGGGACGGGTTCCATGCAGCCGGTGTTGCAGAGGATGGGCTCGAAGATGATGGCGGCGATCTGGCCGCGGAATTGTTCGACGCGGCGGCGGAGGTGGGCGGGGTCGTTCCAGCGGGCGACGATGAACTGGTCGAGGACTTCGGGGATGACGCCCTGGCTGGGGTGGAGGCGGGTGGGTTCGTCGTCGGTGCCCCATTTGTCGGGGGGCGGGGCGAAACCGACGAGGCCTTCGTCGGCCCAGCCGTGGTAGTGGCCCTCGAATTTGAGGATGAGGCGGCGGCCGGTGTGGGCGCGGGCGAGGCGGAGGGCGGAGAGGACGACTTCGGTGGCGGAGTTGTTGAAGCGGACGCGTTCGGCGCCGGGGATCATGCGTTGGAGGCGTTCGGCGACTTCGATTTCGAGTTCGCTTTGGGCGGCCCAGTGGAGGCCGCGGCGGGCTTGTTCGGCGATGGCGGCGGCCTGGCCGGCGGGGGCGTGGCCGTAGAGGATGGCGCCCTGGCCGATCTGGAAGTCGATGTATTCGTGGTTGTCGGCATCGAAGAGGCGGCAACCGTGGCCGTGGGTGAAGTAGAGGGGAACGGGTTGTTCCATCTTGCGGATGCCGCTGTTGACGCCGCCGGCGATGCTGCGTTGGGCGCGTTCGAAGAGGCGGCGGGAGTTGGGGAAGAGGTCGGTCATAGGTGTGGGGGATGCGAGGTGGAAAGGGAGTTGGGTAGTGGGAAAGGCGTCAGGGGGCGGCGGGTTTCTCCGTGGGAGGCGGGGGCGGGGCGGGTTCGTTTTCGGGTTTGGTGAGCATGTTGGAAGGGGGGATGTCGTCGGGGCGGAAGCGGCGGAGGCCGCCGGTGATGAGGACGTCGCCGACACGGTCGAGGACGAGGGTGGGGCGGTTGGAGACGAATTCGTGTTGCTGGCGGATGATGATGTCGCCGCTGGTGTTTATGGCGCAGTAGGCGAAGCCGCGGGCGCTGGTGTGGTAGAGGACGTGGAGGTAGCTGTGGCGGTCGATCTGGGTTTCGGGTTTGCCGAAATTGACGAGGGAACCGAGGGGAAAGACGCGGAGGGTTTTGGTAGCGGAGGCGTCGGTCAGGCGGAAATAGAGAGTGAGAAGCTGGCCTTGGCGGACGCCGAGGAGACCGTAGCGGCGGGTCTCAGGGATGGCGGAGGGAGGGGAACCGGGAGGGGGCGGGACGCCGATTTCCTGATCGACGATTTTGACGCCGCGGAGGATTTCGATCTTTTTGGGGGTGAGGGTGCGGAAGGCCTCGTTCCAGTCCTTGAGCTGGATGGTGGCGGCGATTTGGTAGGGGCCGGACTGGGAGAAGTCGAAGGCGGAACTGAGTTCGAAGGAGCGGGTGGCGGTGGCGCCGTTGGCGATGGAGAAGGGGCCTTTGATGGCGAGGTCGGCGATTCGATCGAGCGGTTTGCGATTGGGGCCGTTGACGGTGAAGCTGAGCCATTCGTTGTCGAGGCCGAGGATGACAGGGCGGCCGGCGAAGTTGCTGATACGGATGAAGACCTGGACGGATTCGCCGACGAGGAAATGATCGCGGTCAGTGTGGAGTTCGATCCGGACCTTCTGGCTCAGGCCGGCGGTCGGGAAGGTGAACCAGCACGCGAGCAGGACGAGGAGAAGGCGCATGGCGTGAATGTAGGAATTGCGCGGGGGGAGGCAAGGGGCAAAAGGGGAGATGGAGGGACGGAGCGACGGTGCGATTGAGGGAGGGGGAGAGGGGGGGATTCAAGTTGTAGCGACGGGGGCTTCGGGGACGGTGGGGGAATTAGGGGCGGGGATTGTAAGCAGATGATGGGTGTGGGCGACGACGGTTTCGGGGGTGAGGGCGTGGAGGCATTCCATGTGGATGGGGCGGGAGCAGGAAGCTTTGAGGCAGGGTGCGCACGGCAGGGGGACGCGAAGGACGCGGTGGAGTTGCTGGTAGGGGCCGGTGCGGGCGGGATTGGTGGGGCCGAAGAGGGCGACGACGGGGCGGCGGAGGGCGGCGGCGAGGTGCATCGGGCCGGTGTCGTTGGTGATGCACAGCTCGCTGCGACGAAGCCATTCGATCATCTCAGGGAGCGAGGTGGCGCCGGCGAGGTTGACACTGGTGTCGGGGTTGGCGGCTTGGATGGTGGCGCCAAGAGCGTGGTCGGAGGAACTGCCGATGATGGCGAAGCGGAGGTCGGAGTGCTGCCGGGAGAGCTGTTTGACGACCTTGGCAAACGATTCGGCGGGCCAGCGTTTGTTCAGCCAGCGGGCGCCGGGCACGAGGGTGATCCAGCGATGGCCTGATTGCCAGCTGGGGGGTGGGGTGGGGTTTGCGGGGGCGGGGAGCCAGTCGAACGGACGGTTCGTGGGGATGCCGAGTTGCGCGGCGGCGGCGAGGTACCAATCGACGGCGTGGGAGTCGGGAGCGGGGCGGGGGACTGCGAGGTCGTACAGGGCGACGGCGCCTTCGCGTCCGGAATCGAGGCCGATGGTGAGGTCGCCGCGGGCCAGCCAGGCGTGGATGGCGCTGCGGGCGAGGCCCTGGAGGTCGATGACCCAATCGAAGCGATGGGAGCGCATCTCCTGGATCTGTTCGAGGCGCGCGTGCCAGCGGGGAAGTGAGGCCCAACCGCGGCGTTGGAAGGGGAAGAGCCCGGCGAGATCCGGGTCGTGTTCGAGAAGAGGTACGAGTTCGGCGTTAATCCACCAGTAAACTTGGGCGTGCGGGAGATGAAGCTTCAGCAACCGCAGGACGGGAAGGGCGTGGACAACATCCCCAAGGGAACTGGGCTTGAGGAGGAGGACTTTCACCGGGGAAAATACGATGCCCCGCGGGACGACGGCGTCCGCGGAGCGCGACCGGATTATTTTCCGAGAGCCAAGCGGTCAGCCAGACGCTCAGGGAGGCCGGCAGCACGGATTTTGGCTTGGGTGGTGGCGATGTCGTAGTCGAGGCGGCGCAGTTCGATGGAGTTTTCCTCGAGGTCGTAAACGACGTAGGCGGCGCGAGGGTTGCCGTCGCGAGGCTGGCCGACGCTGCCGACGTTGATGAAAAACTTCTTGCCGGGTTCGACGCGGAACTTGGTGTAAACGCCGCCACGGACGCTGTTGTCGCGAACGAAGGCGACGGGGACGTGGGTGTGGCCGTGGAAGCAGACGCTGGTGTTCTGGTAGGTGAAGCTGGCGGCAGCGGCGAGTTTGTCGAAGACGTAGCCCCAGCGTTGGGGACCGTCGAGGGTGGAGTGAACGATGGAGAAGCTGGCAACCAAGCGGATGTAGCGGAGGTCACGCAGCCACTTCATGTCCTCGGCGGTCAGTTGCTCGCGGGTCCAGGTGACGGCCTCGGCGGCGTTGGGGTTGAAGCCGACGAGATCGATTTCCATGGAGCAGTACTCGTCGTGGTTGCCCTTGACGCAGGGCATTCCCATTTCGCGGATGATGTCGAGGCACTCCTTGGGGTTGGCGTTGTAGCCGACGACGTCGCCGAGGCAGGCGTAGTGGGTGCAGTTCAGCTTCTTGGCGTCCGCGAGGACGGTTTCGAGCGCTTCCAGGTTTCCGTGAATGTCAGCCAATATCGCGTATTTCATCGAATAATCTCACGCCACAATTTCAAAACCGACCAAATCTTTGCCGGGGTCGCCCCAAGCGAGTTCGCGGTTCCGGATGAACCGCCGCAGCCCCGAGTCCGCGATGGCCTGCAGAAAGGCGTCCAGTTCGTCCCGCTCGCCGACGGCGATCAACTCGACCCGGCCATCGTCCAAATTCCGGACCGTTCCGGAAACGTCGAACCCGGCGACCAAGGATTTCACAGTGTACCTAAATCCAACGCCCTGCACCCGTCCCGAGTAAAGCACGTGCACCTGTTGTCTGGCCATACCGGCTTTTCCCTAGTTCGTGGGCATCGTGCTTCGCGGTTTGTTGTTCGCGGCAGGATATTCAGGCATGGCGACAAATCATCAAGCAGCAACTTTTTGCGGTGCTGGCTGCGGGGGAGGTCATTGGCGTTCGTATTCTCCGGTTCCGACGCGTTTGAGAACGGTGAAGCCGGCCTTTTTGGCGTCGGAGATGGAAACGGGTTTGGTGATCTGAGGGCTGTTGAAGGTGGAGACGAGCTTGCGAACGGGCTTGCGGCAGGCGGGGCATTTGGTGAGTTCGGCGGCGTCCAAGGGGCGGCGGAGGGTGAATTTGCCGCCGCAAACGCGGCAGTCGCCGTCGCAGAGTTCGTACTCGTAAATTGGCACAGGGGCAATTTTGCCGAGTTGGCGGAAGTTGCAAGCGGGGAAACTGGGATGGTGTTTTTGGGGGGGCGGACGAGGAAGGGAATGATGGAGCGCAGCGGCGGCGCGGTGGGGATCACGTTTGGCGGGTGGGGGTTGAGTCGGTGGAAGTGTTTGGGGCGGGGTAATGATGTCGGGAGCGCCAGGCTTGGATGCCGAGGGCGAAGTGGGTGGCGAGGAGGATAAGAGCGACCCAGAATTCGAGGGCGAGCCAGGCGGCGGGTTGGCCGGCGTGCGGGGACGCGGGAGGGCTGCGAAATTCACGGGCGAGGATGCCGATGGCTCCGAGGGAGGGGAAGAACCAGAGGAGCGCGAGGGTGCGGTAGCGAACGGCGAGCTGGACGTGGCGTGGGGGAGGATCGGGGTCCGGGGGATCGCCGGGGGGCGGGATGTCGGGTCCGGCGGTGCGGGGCATGGGTGAGCGGGTGGTTAGCTCAGGTCGCGGCGAGGCAGGTGAGGAATCCCTGCCGGATGCCGGGTTCGTCGAGGTCTTTGCCGATGAAGACGAGCTGGTTGGCGCGCTTTTCGCCGATGTTCCAGAGGCGGTCGGGAGTGGCTTCGAAGAGCATTTGGACGCCTTGAAAGACGACGCGCTTGGGTTCGCCTTTGATGTAGAGGATGCCTTTGCAGCGGTAGATGTTTTCCCCCTGCTTGCGGAGGAGTTCGCTGAGCCAGGCCTCGGTTTTCTTGAGGTCGAGCGGGCGTTCGTCGGTGAAGGCGAAGGAGCGGACGTCCTCGTCGTGGACGCCGTGGGGCTCGCTGCCGTGGGAGTGGTCGTGGGTGGGATCCTGGCAGTGGGCATCGTGGTCGTGAGCGTGCCCATGGTCGTGATCGTGGTCGTGATCGTCGCCGGCGGTGGGGATGGTTGAGAAATCGAGAGGGGTGGTGAGTTCGCGGGCTTTGAGATTGAGAAGGCGCGCGACGTCGATGCGGGAACGCTCGGTGCGATGGATGCGCGCGAGGGGATTCATGTGGTGGAGGCGGGATTCGAGGTGGTTGAGGTCGGCGGGGGAGACAAGATCGGTCTTGTTGAGCAGGAGGACGTCGGCGAAGGCGATCTGGGCCTTTGCCTCCGGCGTTTGGGTCAATTGTTTTTCGACGTGGCGGGCATCGACGACGGTGACGATGGCGTCGAGGCGGAGGAGGCGTTTCAGGTCGGAGGCGGCGAAGGTGTGGGCGATGGGGCTGGGGTCGGCGAGGCCGGTAGTTTCGATGAGGACATAGTCGAAACGTTTCTGGTTGCGGAAGAGGTTGGTGAGGCTTTTGACGAGGTCGCCGCGGACGCGGCAGCAGAGGCAGCCGTTGTTGAGTTCGACGATTTCCTCGTCCACGCCGACGACGAGCTGGTTGTCGATGCTGATGGAGCCGAACTCATTGATGATGATGGCGCATTTGTAGCCGTGGTTCTGGTGGAGGAGGTGGTTGAGAAGGGTGGTTTTGCCGGCACCGAGGAAGCCGGTAAGGATGGTGGCGGGGACGAGGGGTTTGGTTTTCATGATTGGAAAGCGGTGGCGCGGTCGTGGGTGGCGACGGGACGGGCGGGCGGCTGGCGACGGATGGTCATGTTTGGCGGCGGGAAATCCCGCGACGACGGGAGCCAGTATGCCGGGAGAAGCCGGGGGTGAAAAATGAAATTCTCAAGCGGGGCCGGGAGGGTTAGCCTCGGGGAGTGGGTGTGGTGCGCATATTGGTCGATGGTTTCAGCCTGCTGCACGGGTGGCCGGAGCTGGCGCCGCGGCGGGCGCGGCATTCGGCGGCGGCGCGGGACGAGCTGGTACACTGGCTGGCGCGGTATCAGGACGCGGTGGGGACGCCGGTGACGGTGGTGTTTGACGGGATGGGCGCGCCGGCGGGGACGCCGGCGGTGGTGTCGCGGCCGGAGATGGAAGTGCTGTATTCGCGGGCGGGGCAGACGGCGGATGACGTGATTGAACGGGTGGTACACCGGTTGCTGGATTACGGGGAGGTGGTGGTGGTGACGGACGACAATCTGGAGCGGGAGACGGTGCTGAGCCTGGGAGGGCATGTGAAGTCGTGTGCGGTGTTCATTGGTGATGTGAAGGCGGCGCTGGGAGAGATGCGCGGTGACCTGGAACAAATCAACCGGCGGGAACGAAGTGAGTTCCGGCGGCCGCGGTAGGGTGGCATTATTGGGAACTGTTATGAAGACGCTGATGCGATTGTGGCTGCTGGCCGGGTTGCTGGCGGGTGTGTGCGGGGCGCAGGATTCGCCGATTGCGGGACCGCCGGCGTGCCGGTTTTTGTTTTACGTGGATTCGTCGCGGGGGATGTCGCGCTGGTCCTCGGCGGCGGCGACGACGGTTTCGCATCTGGTGGCGACCGGAGTGTCGGGACGGATGCAGGCGGGAGATGCGTTTACGGTGTGGCATTACAACGAGGAGCCGTTTCAATTTGAGTTTCCGATCCGGACGTGGACGCCGGGCACATCGGAGGCGCTGGCGCGGGAGGCGGGGAATTTCCTGCGGAAACTGCGGTTTGACCGGCGGGAGCAGTCGGGGATGGCGTTGCGGGAGATGTATCTGGCGATGGCGGCGGTGGATGCCCTGACGGTGGTGGTGGTGTCGAATGGGGAGACGCCGATGGTGGGGACGCCGTTCGATGTGGCGATCAACAAGGCGTATCTCGAACGCGGGGAAGATGTCCGCCAGAAGCGGTTGCCGCTGGTCACGACATTGCATTGCGCGAACAAGAAGGTGGTGACCTGGGCGGTGACAGTGGGGAAGGAGGAGATTGTGTTGTCGGAACTGGCGGGGACGGCGTCGCCGGGGCGGACGTTTGAATCGGCAGTGGCCGGGAGTGTGGTGCCGGCATCGACGGTGCGGGTGCCCGAACCGGCGGCGGGTGGGGGTCGGGTGTCCGAGCCGGCGGCGATTCCGGCGCGCTCAGCGGTTGTGCCGCCGGTGGCGTTTGCGCCGACGGTGCCGGTACCGGTGGCGACGCCGGCAGTGGCGGTGGGCATGGTTCAGACGGTGGCGGTGCCGGCACCGGCGGCGGTGGTTTCGCCGACGGCCCCGAAAGTGAATCCGGGCGCGCGAATTCTGGATATTTTCGCGATTCCATTTACGCAGCCGGCGGGGACCGCAGCGTCAACGGCGGCAGCGTCCACGGGTGGAGCGGGTGGGGCGGCGAGCAATGTGGTCGCGGCGGCAGGTCTGCCGGTGGTGGCGGCGCCTGAGGTGGGGACACCGGCGGTGGGAATGCAGACGGCGGGCGGAGGTGTGACCGGGGGTGGGACCGGGGGGGTGGTGAGCGGACCGACGAGCGTGCTGGGGATTGTGGCGGCGGCTTCGGGGGTTGCCCGTTTGCCCGGA
>CAZUUP010000248.1:6291-8269 GCA_964623105.1 uncultured Akkermansia sp. | reverse complement strand
TCAGCCCCCCGGGTTCGCCGTGTTCCTCGGTGTAGCCGTCGTAGGAGAGCAGCCAGCGGCTGTCCTTGGTGGCATCGAGCACGAGGCGGGCGCTGCCGTTGTAGAGGGCGTAGTCGCTGTTGGAGGAGCGGAAGCCGTCGGACTGGCGGAGGTTGAAGTAGGCGTAGTAGCCGAGGCGGTCCACGGTGCCGTCCACGGAGGTGTAACTGGAGAAGAGGTTGTCGCTGCCGAAGGTTTGCTGGGTGCGGCCGGAGATCGGCCGGTCGGTGCGGGGGCGGTGGGTGACGTAGTTCAAGGCGCCGCCGGGTTGCGGTCCGTACATGAGCGAGGCGCCGCCGCGGAGGAATTCGAGGCGATCGACGGTGTCGAGGGGGGGCGTGTAATAGGCCTCGGGATAACCGAACTGGTCGGCGTGGATGGGGATGCCATCCTTCAGAACCTGGGTGAACTGGGCGCGGTTGGGATTCAATCCGCGGTAGCCGATGCTGACGAGCGGGGAGGTTTCCTCGCTGAGGAGCAGGCCGGGGGTTTTGGTGAGGGCCTGCCGGTAATTGTTGCCGATGACCTTGGGGAGGTCGTCGAGGTCCAGGACGGTGGTCTTTTTGCCGGCGTTGATGTGGGTGCCCTGGACGGGTGGGAGGAACGGGCCCTGAACGGTCTCGACATCCTCGGATTCGGCAGCGATGACCATGGCGGGCAGTCTTTGCACGTTGTTCGTCGCGGTCTGGGCGGAAGCGGTGGCGCCGCCGGCCATGATCAGGCCGGTCAGCATGGCGGCGGTGGCGGCGGGAAAGTTGGCGGGCAGGGCGGCTTTGCGCATCGCAGTGTTCGTTAATGTCCAGGTGTCCCGCAGGCGGCACTGGCCGGAGCGGTGTCAGCCCGGCGAAGCTGCCAGAGGAATCCGGGCCGTGCTTCCGGTGGATTGCGAATTGTTTTCGGCGGCTTGCGCCGATGGCTACTCCATGTCCGCGCGTTGAGCGGGGGTCTGAAGGGGGTACAGACCGGGGCAGCACCCGAAGGTTTCGTGAAAGGCGGTGCTGAAGTGGCCGATGCTCGAGTAGCCCACGCTAAGGGCGGCCTCGGTGACGTTGCACTTGCCGGACCGGAGCAATTCCGCCGCGCGTTCGAGGCGGACCTGGCGAAGGTATTGGGAAATGGTCATGCCCATCTGCTCGGTGAAGGTGCGGCTGAGATAGAACGGGCTGCAGCCGACACGCTGGCCGAGTTCTTCGAGGGTGAGGGGTTGCTCCAAGTGCTGGCGGATGAGGGCGGCGGCCTTTTCGGTGCGTTCCTGCGCGGCGTGGGTCTGGCGGGTGCAGAAGAGGGTTTCCTCGGCGGAATGGTCGAAGAACAGTTCCGCGGCGAGTTCAAGGACCTTGGCGGTAAACCAAAGCGAGCGGGCGGCGCCGATCACCGGCGGGGAGCGCAGGGCGGCCACGAGCAGGCGCAGGCGCGGGGTGAGGGGTTGGCAGGGTTCGGGCGCGGAGGCGGGGGAGCGGGCATCAAGGAGGCGACGGACAAACGGACGGACCTGACCGACGCCGGCGGGGAGATTGCGGCGAAGGAAGTCCATGCTGAATTCGGCGGTGAGGAACTGGTGCCGCTGGCCGGGTTCACGCCAGGCCTGGAGGGGGCTTTCGCCGCGAAAATAAAGAGCCGCCGAGCCGGGCGGGATGTGGTGGCGGGTTTTCTTGTGGGCGACGGAGGCTTCGCCAAGGAGGTTGAGGCAGGCTTCGAGGCCTTCGGGATGGAAGCTGCGTCCCCATTCGAGGCGTTGGGGCGTCTCGAAGTCGTGCCACTCGAAGCTCCAGCCGGCGCCGTAAAAGCTGCCGCACAGCGGGTGCCAGGCGCCCGGCAGGGCGGCCCAGAACTCGCGTTCTGAGAACGGGACGCTGTTGGCGGAATTGCTCACCGGCGAGATTTGTATGGCGACGGCGGCGCAATCACAACGCCCAAGGCGTTTGGGGGCCGGGAGGGG
>CAZUUP010000248.1:0-6191 GCA_964623105.1 uncultured Akkermansia sp. | reverse complement strand
GGTGGACGAGCGGGGAAGTTTGTGCGGTTCGCGGCTTCCCCCGGGCGGGCGGTCTGGTAGCGTGCGGGCACGGCTTGCATGACTGGTTCTGAATCCATCAAGTATTTCAATCGCTACACCGGACGGGTGGAGGCGGAGAGCGTGTATGGGCTGGGCTTTGTGCGGTGGACGTACGAGACGGTGCCGGGCCGGTTGAGCCTGCACGCGCTGGCGAAGCGGGGATTGTTTTCGCGCTGGTATGGCTGGCGGATGGACCGGGCGGCGAGCCGGGCAAAGGTGCAGCCGTTCATCCGGGAATTCGGGCTGGACCCGGGGGAGTTTGCCGATCCGCCGGAATCGTTCCGGACGTTCAACGAGTTTTTTTACCGCCGGTTGAAGCCGGGGGCGCGGCCGGTGGCGGCGGATCCGGCGGCAGTTTTTCCGGCGGACGGGCGGCATCTCGGATTTCAGGATGTGTCGCGGGCGGACGGTTTTTTCGTGAAGGGGGAAAAGTTCCGGCTGGAGGAATTGTTGCAGAGCGGGGAACTGGCGGCGTGCTATGGGGAGGGGGCGATGGTGCTGTCGCGGTTGTGCCCGGTGGATTATCACCGGTTCCATTTTCCGGTGGGTGGGGTGGCGGGCGCGGCGCGGGTGTTGCCGGGTCCGCTCTACTCGGTGAACCCGATCGCGCTGCGGCGGAACATCCACATTTTCGCGCAGAACAAGCGCGCGCTGTGCACGATTGATTCGCCCGATTTTGGGCGGGTGCTGATGCTCGAAATCGGGGCGACGTGCGTGGGGAGCATGGAGTACACCTACACGCCGGGGCAAACGGTGGCGAAGGGGGCGGAAAAGGGGTTCTTCAAGTTTGGCGGTTCGTCAACGATCACCCTGTTCGAGAAGGGGCGCATCCGGCTGGCGGACGATCTGGTCGGCCAGAGCCGGGAATATCGCGAACTCTACGCGCGGGTGGGGGATGCGATGGGAACCAAGGCGCCGTGAGCGTCTGTCGGCAAGGTGCATCCGCGTGGGGCGGTGATGGATGGCCGGGGAATCGCGGCTCGACTTCGCGGGGGGAGCGTTCTACACGACGGGGGTGTCGGACTGGACGCATATATTGATTGCCGCGATCGCGGTGACCTTCATCGGGGTGGCGAAGGCGGGGTTTGGGGGCGGGCTGGGGATGTTGACCACGCCGCTGTGTGTGCTGGCCTTCGGGCCAAAGAACGCGATTGGAATTCTCCTGCCGCTGCTGTGTGCCGGCGACGCGTTTTCGCTCTACCACTACTGGGGCAAGTGGGATAAGCGGAACTTGAAGTATCTGCTGCCCGGGGTGGTGATCGGGGTGGTGGTCGGGGTGCAGCTCATCGGGCGGTTTTCGCCACGCGAGTTGAACTTGTGCATCGGGCTGCTGGCGGTGCTGTTCGTGGGATTTCAGCTCGGGAAGGAGCGGATTTTTGCGGCGGAAGGGGCGTTTTCGCCGTCACACGCGGTGGGCATTCCGTGCGGGATCGGGGCGGGTATCACGTCAACGTTTGCACATGGAGCCGGACCGGTGGTGGCGGTGTTTGTGATGCCGCAGAAGCTGCCGAAGGAGATTTATGTGGGGACGACGGTGCTGGTGTTTACGTGCATCAACTGGATCAAGATGCCGTTCTTTTTCCTGGATCGCGGGATGGTGCCGCTGCCGTTGCTGGCGCCGCAGGCGTTGATCACGCGCGAGACATTGTGGCTGAGCCTGTGCTTTTTTCCGCTGGTGCCGGTCGGGGTGCGGCTGGGCGTGTGGTTGAACCGGCGCTTTTCGGAGCGGTGGTTCGTGCGGGTGGTGTACGGGATGACTTTCCTGACAGGGACGCACCTGATCTTCGCATATTTCCAGGGGCGGTAAGGGGTTGCGGGTGTCGCGCGCCTTCTCAGATTCTGGCGGGACGGCCGACGGATGGCGTTTCCCGCGTGACATTCGGAGTCGCGCCACCAACATGGCGGAGAGTTTCTAACCTATGAAAAAGTCCCGTCCTGTCTCGCGTTCCGGGCGTTTTGCCAGCGGCCCGGCGGCGGATGTCGCCGCGTTTTCGGAATCCATTTCCTTCGACTGGCGCCTGTGGCGGCATGACATCCTCGGTTCGCAGGCGCACGCGGGGATGTTGCAGTCCATCGGGGTGCTTTCCAAGGCCGAGCTGCGGGCGATTGTGCGGGGGTTGGAGGAGATTGGGGGCGAGATTGCGGCCGGGAAGTTCACGTGGAAGCCCGAGTTGGAGGATGTCCACATGAACATCGAGGCGGAGTTGACGCGGCGGGTGCCGGCGGGGGCGAAGCTGCACACGGCGCGCTCGCGCAACGACCAGGTGGCCCTGGATGTGCGGCTGTGGTTGCGCGATGAAATCGGGGCGCTGGGCGGGGAGGTGCGGGGGTTGCAGATGGCGCTGGTCCGGCTGGGCGAGCGCAACCGGGAGGTCGTGATTCCCGGGTACACGCACCTGCAACGGGCGCAGCCGGTCTATTTTGCGCATCACCTGCTGGCCTATGTCGAGATGCTGGAGCGGGATGGCGGGCGGTTGGCGGATTGCCTGGAGCGGGTGAACGTGTGCCCGCTGGGGAGCGGCGCAATCGCGGGAAGCACGATCCCGCTGGACCGGGAATGGGTGGCACGGCGGCTGGGATTTGTCGATGCGCGGGGACGGGCGCGGCTGACGCAAAACAGCATGGACGGGGTGAGTGACCGGGATTTTGTCGTCGAGTTCTGCGCGGCGGCGGCTTTGCTGGCGGTGCATTTGAGCCGGCTGGCGGAGGATGTGATTTTGTGGGCGAGCGCGGAGTTCAATTTCATCAAAATTGCGGATGCTTACACGACGGGTTCGTCGCTGATGCCGCAGAAGAAGAATCCCGACATCGCAGAACTGACCCGGGGCAAATCGGGACGGGTGATCGGAAACCTGATGGCGTTACTGACACTGCTGAAGGGGTTGCCGATGACGTACAACCGCGATTTGCAGGAGGACAAGGAACGGCTGTTTGACACGGCGGACACGGTGCGTGCCTGCGTGCGGTTGATGGGGGCGATGCTGGATCACACGACGGTGCGGGCGGAGGTCTGCCGCGCGGCGGCCAGCGATCCGCAATTGCTGGCGACGGACCTGGCGGATTACCTGGTGCGGAAGGGTATGCCGTTTCGCCAGGCGCATCATGCCGTCGGGGCGGTGGTGGGTTTTGCGGAGCAGGCGGGCAAGGCGCTGGATCAGGTGACGGTGGCGGAGTTCCAGCAGATTTCGCCGCAGTTTGGCGGGGATGTGCTGGCGATCTTTCAGTTGGACCGGGCAATGCAGCGGCGGGGGATCATCGGGGCGCCGGGGACCCGGGAAGTGGCGCGGCAACTGGCCCGTTGGCAGGCCCGGTTGGGAAGCCGGGCGGGCGTCAATGCCGGGTAACGCGGGCGAATGACCGCGCTGGCGCCCGCGTCGGATGCGGCGTCCCACACGGTTTTATGAAGTCCCGCCTTGTCTCTTATCTGTCCGACGTCGGGCGGCGGTTCGTCCCGGTCCGGGCTTGGCTTGCGGGCGCGGCCACGGCGTTCACGTTGTGGGGCGGGGAACCGGCGCGGGCGGCGGCAGATAGGGCGGTCGATTACACGAAGGAGATCAAACCGATATTGCTGACCCGATGTTACGCGTGTCACGGCGGGTTGCAGCAGAAGGCGGGGCTGCGGCTGGACACAGCAGCGCTGGCGAAACGCGGGGGAAAATCCGGCGCGGCGGTGGTGCCGGGAGACGTGGCGAAGAGCCTGTTGTTCGCGCGCGTGACGGCGACGAATGCGAGCGAGCGGATGCCGCAGGAGGGTGATCCGCTGAAGCCCGAGCAAGTCGAGTTGCTGCGGCGCTGGATTGCGCAGGGCGCGACTTCACCGGCGGACGAGAAGGGCGAACCGGACCCGCGGGAACATTGGGCGTTCAAGCCGCCGGTGCGGCCGGCGGTGCCCGCGGGGGCGGGGCGGGGAGGCGACGGGGCGACGGGGGTAATTCGCAATCCGATCGACGCTTTCATCGCGGCGGAACTGCGAAAGCACGGGCTGACCGCGCTGCCGGAAGCGGGCAGGGGCGTGGTGTTGCGCCGCGTTTATCTCGATCTGCTCGGGGTGCCGCCGACGCGCGAAGAGTTGCGAGCGTTTCTCGCAGATGGGCGGACGGATGCGTATGAGCGCGTGGTGGAGCGGTTGCTCGATGATCCGCGGCATGGCGAGCGGTGGGCGCGGCACTGGATGGATTTGTGGCGGTACGCGGACTGGTTCGGCCGACGGATGGTGCCGGATGTGTGGAACAGCGCGCCGCAAATCTGGCGCTGGCGGGACTGGATCGTGCGCTCGCTCAACACGGACCGCGGCTACGACCGGATGATCCGCGAGATGCTCGCGGCGGACGAAGTCGCGCCGGGCGACGACGACGCGGTGGTGGCGACGGGTTATCTCGTGCGCAACTGGTACGCGCTCAATCCGAACCAGTGGATGCGCGACAATGTCGAGCACACGGGCAAGGCGTTCCTCGGGCTGACCTTCAACTGCGCGCATTGTCACGATCACAAGTACGACCCGATCACGCAGCGGGATTACTTCGGCTTCCGCGCGTTCTTCGAGCCGATTTATCCGCGGCAGGATCGCGTGCCCGGCGAGGCCGATCCGGGGAAATTTCAGGACTACGATTACTCGTCGTTGCGGAAGATTGTGCGCACGGGACTGGTGCGGGTGTTTGATCAAAAGGCGGACGCGCCGACGTGGTTTTACACCGGCGGCGACGAGCGCAATCGCGTGACGAACCGCCCGCCGGTGCAGCCGTCGATGCCCGGATTCCTCGGCGGGGACAGCATGCGCTTGCAGGAGATCGCGCTGCCGCTGGCGGCATATTATCCGGGAATGCGCGCGGCGAATCAGGAGACGGAACTGGCGCAGCGACGCGACGCGATCACGACGGCGGAGACGGAACTCGCGACGGCGAAAAGGACCGCGACGGAAATTCCCGCCGCGTTGCGCGAGGCCGTGAAGAAGGCCGAAGCCGCGCTGGAGGAGGCCACGGAAAAAGCAGCGGAATCCGGACAACCAGCCGCGCTCGCCGGAAAGCAATCGCTCGTGCTGGATGCCACGACGGGGCGGCGCATTTTGAATCATCCGCTCACGGGCCTGAAGGCGCTGCCCGAGGGCACGGCGATTCGCTGGCAGATGAAACTACTGCTCGACGGCGACGCCAACGTGCAGCTCGCGAAGGACACGCAGGCGGGGCTGACCGCGGCGTATGTGGCTTTCACGAAAGGCAAGATTCTGGCGTATCAGCCGGGCACGACGAAGGAGGCTGAGGTCGGGAAATACGATCAGACCGCCAAGCAAGATCACTTCGCGGTGGCGCTGGTGCTGGAGCCGAAGGCGGATCGCGCGCTGCTCACAGTGACGAGCGTGAGCGATCAGGCGGTGCTGGTGAAGGGCGTGCCGACGGCGATCAACGGGTGGAACCCGGTGACGAACAAAAACCAGGGCCTTACGCTCGATGTCCACGCGGGCACGGTGGTGGCGTTCGATGAGCTGACGGTGACGTTGCCGGGCGCGGCGACGCCGGCGGTGCGGATTGATTTCGAGCCGCCGAAGTATGCGGACGGCAAGGATGTCGTGGGCGTTGATGGCTGGGAGGTTTCCAAGTTCTGCGCCGCGCCGGCGACCTCGGTGGTCTCGGCGACAGCGTGCGCGCCGGGTTTGCGCGAGTTGCACCAGACGCTGACGCAGGCGCGGCAGGCCGTGGCGGCGCGCTCACTCCCGATTGCCGCCGCCGAGTCCAAGCTCGTGGTCGCGCGCGCGGAATTGGCGAGCGCGTCGGCGCGCATCGCAGCCGAGGGCGCGAAGTATGGAGCGGGCGGCTCGACCGCGGCGACGCTGACGACGAATCAAATCGACACGCTCGTCCGCGCCGCGAGCCGCACGGAACGCGAGGCGGCGGTGCGCGCAAACGAAGCGAAACTGGCGGCGGGAAATCTCGCGCTGGCGCAGGCGGAGGCTTTGCCGGTGGCGGACAAGACGCGCGCGGCGGCGATCAAGACGGCGGGCAAAACTGTGACGGACGCAGGCACGGCGCTGGCCGCGGCGAAGGCGGCGCTGGGGGATGAGAAGAAGGCGACGACCTACACTCCGTTGTCACCGGTTTATCCGGCGAAGAGCACGGGACGACGGCGGGCATTGGCAG
>CAZUUP010000247.1:0-8287 GCA_964623105.1 uncultured Akkermansia sp. | reverse complement strand
CACAGCGCGGAGACGAAGCAGAAGGGCGGGCTCGTTCTCGACACGAAGGCGGGCGTGCTGAAGGGCGGGGATACGGGGCCGGCGCTGGTCGCGGGCGAACCGGCGAAGTCGCTGCTCATCAAGGCGGTGAAGTGGACGGACAAGGACATGCAGATGCCGCCGAAGAAACAGCTCGGCAAGGAGCAGATCGGGGATCTCGAAGCTTGGGTGAAGATGGGCGCTCCCGATCCGCGCGACGGCGCGCCGCCGGTGGCGAAGAAGCGCGGGATGAGCGTCGAGGAGGGACGCAAGTTTTGGTCGCTGATTCCTCCGAAAAATGTGCCGCCGCCCGCAGTCGCGGACCGTGCGTGGGCTTTGGATGACATCGATCGCTTTGTGCTCGCGAAGCTGGAGGAGCAACGGCTCGCGCCGGCGGGCGAGGCGGATGCGCACAGCCTCGTGCGGCGGCTGCACTTTGATCTCATTGGGCTGCCGCCCTCGCCGGAGGAAGTCGCGGCATTTGTCGGCGCGGCGGGGCGCGATCGGCAATCGGCCATCGAGTCGCTCGTGGATCATCTGCTTGCCTCGCCGCATTTCGGCGAGCGGTGGGGGCGTCACTGGCTGGATGCGGCGCGGTATGCGGACAGCAACGGGCGCGACCGGAACATCGTGAACCACCATGCGTGGCGGTATCGCGATTACGTCATCGAGTCCTTCCAGGGCGACAAGCCGTATGACCAGTTCATCCGCGAGCAGATCGCGGGGGACCTGCTGCCCGCGGGCGATCCGAAGCAGCGCGATTCGCAACGGATCGCGACGGGCTTCCTCGCGATGGGCGCGAAGGCGTTCGAGGAGCAGAACGCGGAGATTTTCCGGATGGATGTGATCGATGAGCAGATCGAAGTGATCAGCCGCAGCGTGCTCGGTCTGTCGGTGGGCTGTGCGCGGTGCCACGATCATAAATTCGATCCCATTCCCACGGCGGATTACTACGCGCTGGCCGGCATCCTGCGCAGCACGCAGCCGCTGTATGGCTGGGGCACGCGCGGTATCAAGGCCACGGCGCACCATCACTCGGAGTGGCAGGCCATCGGGCCCGATGCGGACGCGCTCGCCCCTGCCGCGCTGGAATATTACCGCAAGCTCGATGCCGACACGCTGACGCTCCACACGTCGCGTTCGGCGCGCTACCGCATCGTGCGCAACGTTTCCGCGGCGAAGATCGACATCGAAAAGCCGGGTGCCGACAAGGCGAAGCTCGCCGCGGACATCACGCGCATGGAGGCGGAGGTGAAGGATTGGGATGGCAGGATCACCGCAATGGAAAAGGCGCTCGAGGCATTGAAGGACGCCGCGCCTCCCGAGCCGGGCTGGGCGATGGCGGCGCGCGAGCGGGAGAAATGCGAGGACTGCCGCATCCACATCCGCGGCGATACGAATCATCTCGGCGACGTGGTGCCGCGCGGAATGTTGCAGGTGATCGCGCTCAAGGACGTGCCTGCGCCCGCTGCCGCGCAGAGCGGGCGGCTGCAACTCGCGCAATGGCTCACGCATCGCGAAAATCCGCTCACGGCGCGCGTCTTTGTGAATCGCGTGTGGCAGCGGCTGTTCGGCCGCGCGCTGGTCACCACGCCGGATGACTTCGGCGTGAATGGCGCGAAGCCTTCGCATCCGGAGCTGCTCGATCATCTCGCGTGCCGGTTCATGGATCGCGGATGGTCGGTGAAGCGGCTCATCCGCGACCTCGTCCTCACGCGCGCCTACCGGTCGGGCACCGAGGCCGTGGCGGCAAATATCGCGCGCGATCCGGACAACATCTTCCTCTGGCGCATGGTGCCGCGCCGCCTGGAGGCGGAGTGTCTGCGCGATGCGATCCTTGCGGCGAGCGGCCAGCTCGATCCGTATCCGCCGGAGAAGCCGTTTCTCAGCCGGTTCCATCCGCGACGCGATGCGGAGCTGACGACCTTCAAGCCGTTCGTCACGACCGCGGATTTCACCGGCGGCCATCGCAGCGTCTATCTGCCCGTGTTGCGCGGGATGTTGCCGGACGTTTTTTCGCTCTTCGATTTCGCGCCGCCGGAGCGCCCCGTCGCGCAGCGCGAGGAAAGCGTGGTCCCCGCGCAGTCGCTCTTTTTCATGAACAATGCGTGGGTCATCGAGCAGTCGCGACACACCGCGCGACGCCTGCTCGACGACACCACGCAGAGCGACGCCCAGCGCGTGGCGAGGCTCTATCAGCTCGCCTTCGCGCGCGTGCCGACCGCCGCCGAATTCGCGCGCGCGGAGAATTTCCTCGCGGGCTCGGATGAATTGCTTCCCGACCCGAAATCCAAGACCCCTCCCAATCCCGCGCAGCTCCGCGAAGCCCGCTGGGTCAGCCTTTGCCAGGCGGTCTTTGCGTCCGCTGAATTCCGCGTATTAAGATAGGCCCGCATCAACATGAACATCCCGCCCTCCCCTTTCTCCCGCCGCGACTGGCTGCGCACCGCATCCGCCGGGTTTGGCTATCTGGCCTTCGCCGGGCTCGCGGCGCAAAGTGCCGCGCGCGCGAGTGCGGGTCCGCTCTCCGTGAAGAGCCCGCATTTCCCGTCGCGGGCAAAGCGCATCATCTTCCTCTGCATGCGCGGCGGACCGTCGCACATGGAGACCTTTGACCCGAAGCCCGCGCTCACCGCCGCGCACGGACAGCAGGGGCGGCTGGGAAAAAGCAAGCTGCTCGGCTCGCGATGGGGATTTCGAAAGCACGGGCAAAGCGGGACGGAGATCGTCGAGCTGCTCCCAGAAATCGGCAGGCACGCCGACAAGCTCTGCGTACTCCGCGGCATGCACACGGACAACGAAAACCACCCGCAGGCGCTCGAACAGCTGCACACCGGCAGCTTCCAATTCATCCGTCCCTCGATGGGCGCGTGGGCCGTGTATGGCCTCGGCACCGAGAACCAGAGCCTGCCCGGTTTCATCTCCATCAACCCGCTCACCGCGCTCGGCGGACTGCGCTACTATTCCAGTTCCTTCCTGCCCGCGGCGTGCTCCGCGACATTGCTCGGGAATGCGAGCATGCCGCCGAAGGAACTGAAACTCGGCGACCTCACGAACCCGCGCATCACCGCCGCGAGCCAGCGCGCGCAGCTCGATTTGTTGCAGGGAATGAATCGCGATCTGCTCGCGAAGACCGCCGACCCGCGCGTCGAAGGGCTCATCGAATCCTACGAACTCGCCTTCCGCATGCAGGGCGAATTGCCCGGCGTCATGAACCTCGCCGGCGAGAGCCCGAAAACGCTGGAACTTTACGGCGCCGACAAGGGCGACACGCAGACGTTCGGCAGGCAGTGCCTGCTCGCACGGCGCTTTGCCGAGGCCGGCGTGCGCTTCATTGAGATCACGCACACCGACTGGGATCTCCACGGCTTCCTCACCGGCGGCATGACGAAGAACTGCCGCCAGATCGACAAACCAATCGCCGGCCTGCTGCAAGACCTCGACCAGCGCGGCCTGCTCGCCGACACGCTCGTGCTGTGGGGCGGTGAATTTGGCCGCACGCCCGAGGACCCGACCACCGACGGCCGCGGCCACAACAACAAAGGCTATTGCATGTGGATGACTGGCGGCGGAGTGAAAGGCGGTCACGTTCACGGCGCGACCGACGACCTCGGCTACGAAGCGGTCGATGGGAAAATCCACATCCACGACCTGCACGCGACGATGCTTCACCTGCTCGGCCTCGATCATGAGAAGCTCACGTATCGCCACGGCGGCCGCGATTTCCGGCTCACGGATGTGAAGGGCAATGTCGTGAAGGAGATCCTCTCCTGAAGTCGGCGACCCTACGCAATCGATCTCAAATGCAGCCGCCACACGCAACTCGCTGCCAGACCAACTCACTCCCCGCGCCTGTCCGAGTTCTGACTGTCCACGGCGCAACGGGCGCAAAGGCAAATTCCAAGCACCCATGAAATCCAAGACCTCGCTCCTCCTGCTGGCAGGAATGCTAGCCTTGATTCCGCCATGCGACGCCGCCGAACCCACGGCGGAGGCAATGCTGAATGCCACGGGCATTCGCCACGGGCTCGTCGTTCACGTCGGGGCGAGTGACGGCGGGTTGGCCGAGGCGCTGGCGCAGAAAGAGCAGGTCCTTGTTCACGCGCTTGCGCTCGACGCCACGACCGAGGTGCAACTCCGGCAGCGGTTCGTGAAGGCGGGCATTAACGGTCAGGCTACGGCCGGTCGCATCGGAACGGACGCAACCCTGCCGCTCGGGGACAACATCGCATCGCTCATCGTCGCGGACCTCGGGGTCGTGCAGGTGGTCAAACGCGAGGAACTGCTGCGCGTGCTGCGTCCTCACGGCAAGGCGTATCTCGCGAGCGGCGGGCAATGGTCGGTCGTCACGAAGCCACGGTCCGCGGACACCGATGACTGGCCGCAGTATTACCACGACGCCGCCATGAGCGATCTCTCGGCGGATCGCGTGGCCGGACCGGCGCGCGGCTTGCAATGGCAGGCCGGGCCGCAGGACACGCACAGCGACGGCGTGCGTGTGATTGACGATCTGGTGATCGGCCACGACGCGCAGGGCTTGTGGGCGCGCGACGCGTTTAGCGGCTTGCCGCTGTGGAAGCGCCCGGGGCTGCTGCCGGCCACGCGCTTCGGGTGGCTCGTGGATTCGCAGCGCATCTACATTTTTCCCGCCGGGCAGCGGGGCTTTCCCGGAATTCCCAGCCCGTGCCAGATCGCGCTCGAGCTGCGCACCGGCCGGACCGTTTTGGAATTCACCGAGGGCCTCAGTTTCGCGCCCCCCGCGGACTTGCCCAAGGACGCCGCCGCCTTGAAACAACTCCGCCAGGACCTCGCCGAGCGCGCGAAGGATTTTCAGGCGCGGCTGATCGACGGGCTGCTGATTCAGGAATCCGGCCCGAGCCTCGCGGTGCTCGACGCGCAAACGGGCCGGCGGCTGTGGGGCGCGGAGGCGCCGGAGGGATTGGTCTGGGGCCATCCGCTCGCCGCGGGCGACACGCTCTACGCGGTGCAGGGGGAATGGGCGCGCTCGGCCAGTTACACGCACTGGCCGATGACGCTGGTCGAGCGCGTGGTCGCGCTGGATTTGCGCACGGGCCGCCAGCGCTGGCTGTGGGAATGGAAAAAGGAAATGCCCGCGTTCTTCGCCGCACAGGCGAAAGCCGGTCCGTCGCCGCCGAGCAAGAAGGGCGAAATCGCGCCGCCGGATCAGCGCGTCGCGGCCGCCTACAACATGGCGCTCGATCAAGGCCGCCTCGTCTTCGCGCTGCGGGCGGAAATGAAGAATCTGATCCTCGGCGGCGGGCTCGTCCGCCAGCTCGTGCTCGACGCCCGGACCGGCAAGTTTGTCGCCTATGGACAGACCCCGGCGGACAAAGACGCCAAGCAGGCCAGCACCATCGGCGGCGGTCACTCGGGCTTCCGCGTCCTGCCCGTCGGCGGACGCTGGTGGTTTCCCAACATCATCGGGGTCTATGGCAATGCGGACCCGGCCGCGCCGACCGATGCCGAAAAATTCGAGCGCGCCTACAGCAAGCTGCTGCGACCCGTCGGCTGCACCGTCTATCGCGCGTCGCCGAATTACCTCTTCGGCTCGCTCACCACCTACGCGCTCGACGGTTCGCAGGTCCAGCAAACCCACGTCGCACGCACCACCTGCGACGTCGGCGCGTTCCCCGCGAACGGCCTCACCTACATCACGCCAAATCACTGCTTCTGCCAGCCCTATCTGCCCGGCCACAACGTCTTTCACCCGCGCCGCCCCAAGCCCGCCGACGACTCGGACCGGCTCGAAGCCGGCCCCGGCAAGCCCGCCGCAACTGCTGCCGCGAACGAGGATTCGTGGCCCACCTATCTCCGCGACAATCTCCGTTCCTCGTGGAGCGCCGCGAAACTTCCCGCCCAACTGCAACCGCTCTGGACGCTGCGGCCCGCCCAACCGCGCGCCGGATTGCTCGGCGAAGAATGGGCGAATCAATGGCACGGCCAGGGACCGGTCACCGGCGTGAGCGTTGCGGAAGGCATCGCCGTGCTCGCGCTCACGGACCGGCAGGAGGTCGTGGCGCTGGATCCCGCCACCGGCAAGGAGCGCTGGCGCGCGACGGTGGAAGGCCGCGTGGACTCGCAACCCACCATCGCGCAGGGAACGGTCTTCGCGGGCACGCGCAGCGGCTGGCTCTACGCGTTCAACCGCGACACCGGAGAAATCATCTGGAAATTCCGCGCCGCCCCGCGCCGCGAGCAGATCGTCGTGGACGGCCAGCTCGAATCGCCGTGGCCGCTCTTCGGCACCGTCACCGTGGATGCTGAAGGCGTGTGGGCCGTCGCGGGCCGCCACAACGATTGCGACGGCGGCCTGTGGTGGTGGCGTCTCGACGCAGCCACCGGCAAGCCGCTCGCGAGCGGACGCCTCGGTCGCGACGAACTCCGCAACGACACCGGCGACACCGGAGCCATAGCCGGCGACCCCGAATGGCCGACCGGCGCCAACTCTCCGCCCGTCACCGACGGCAAACTTTTCCTCATGCCCCGCATCCATTGCCTGCGCGAAAACGGCCGCCTGGTCCCCACCAGCATCGCCAAGGGCGCGAAGAAACTGGACGAGCACACCTTCTGGGCGAACAACTACTCCATCGGCATCCTGACGCCGGGCAACCAGGGCCTGCTCAACCGCGTGGACTTCCTGGGCGGTTACAAGATGAGCGCCTTCGGCCATGTGCAGGCGCGGATGTTTGCCTATCACGGCGACCGCTTCGTCTGCGTGGGCGGCACCGACGGCGCGGTGCAACATCGCGGCGGCGACCGCGGCTCGTGGGTGCGCGCCTTCGTGCGCAAGCCCGCGCTCGAACACACCACCGTCCCGAACAAGAAGGAGCCTGATCGCCCCATCAAGAAAGCCTTCGGCGCGGAAATGAAGTGGGACAACCCAATGCCCCTCACGCGCGGCAACGGCACCGAGGCACTGGCCGTTGCGGGCGACAAGGTGCTGGTGGGCTACGCCGTCACGCACAGCGACCAGGGGAAGGAAAAGCAGCGGCTGCCCTACCGGCTCGTTGTCCTCGCCCTCGCTGACGGCAAGCAGCAGCAGGAACTCGCCCTCCCTGCCAAGCCCATCCTCGGCGGCATCAGCGCCGCGGCGGGCCGGGTCTTCGTGGCCACCGATGATGGCACGGTGACTTGCTTCGTGGCCGGGACAACCGGACAGAACCGTTGAAAGGACCACCATTCGTGAGCCTGAGGCTCAATTTTCGTTCGTGGCGCGGCGTCTCAGAACGAAATCTCTCATTGCACTTGGAACAGCGAGAAAAGAGACCTGCCCAAAAAGAAGGCATCCTGTGCTTGGAGTGACTTTATGAATGATTGCCGTTCTTCCTTGGCCCGCTTCAGGTTAGGTGGCGGCCTGCTCGCGCTGGCGGGAATGTTCGCCGCATTCGCTCAGGCGCAGCCGCTGGCGGAGCTCAAGCTGGCCTCGGCTGACGAGAGCAAGGCGGAATACAACCGGGTGGTCGTCCCCTTCTTCGCCAAGCACTGCAACGATTGCCACAACAAGAAGGACTCCGAAGGCGATCTCGATCTGGCCCTGCTGGACTTCGACATGAAGTCCACCACGAGCGGCGCCCGGTGGGCCACGTTGGTGGAGAAGTTGACCAAGGGCGAGATGCCGCCGAAGAAGCGGACGCGGCCCAACCCGGAGGCCGTGGCCGCCGTCATTCGCTGGGCCAACGCGGAGGCCAAACGGGCCAACCGGCACTTCACCCGCCGCGAAGCCTCCGCCAACGGCAACAAGGTGCCCCACGATTCACTCTTCAATCCGCAGCACATCCCGCCGTTCGCCGCCGACCCGCAGATTCGCCGCATCAGCCCGGAAATTTATGCTGCGTTCCTCGCCGAGATGAAGGGGAAGTCCGGACTTGGCCAGCCGTTCTCGCCGAGCGGTCGGACCACCTTCAAGGACATGGGCGCGCCCAAGGTGGATGAACCGGTGACGGCGCAGCTTCTGCAAAACGCCCTGGCGATCGTCGAGGGCCGGACGGCCCACAAGCTCGAGGGCGACAAGGTGGTCGGAAACATGCCGAGGGAGTTCTCCGTGTTGTTTGATCCCAGGACGCCGCCGTCGGATCCCCAGATCGAAGCGGCCATCGTTCATCAGTTTAACCAGGTCCTTCGCCGGACGCCGACCGACCTCGAGAAATCGCGGTTCGTCACGCTCATGAAGAGGAACATCGCCGACGGCGGACGGACCGTGGGCGTTCGCTACACCCTGGCGACGGTGTTGATGCTGCCCGAGGCAATC
>CAZUUP010000246.1:0-8294 GCA_964623105.1 uncultured Akkermansia sp. | reverse complement strand
ATTATCCGCAGGGGGTGAAGCCGTGAGCATGCATACGATTGGAGATGCGGCGGTGAACCTGGTCCTTGGCAACGGCGAGGGGACGCCGAGGAATTTTGAAGTGCGTCCGAAGACGGACGCCGCGGGGTCTCCTTTGGGCAGCGATTTGCTGGAGGTGTCGATGGGGCCGCATCATCCGTCCACACACGGTGTATTCCGGATGGACGTGGTGCTGGATGGCGAGATCGTGGTGAAGCTGAAGCCGGTGTTCGGCTATTTGCATCGCAATCACGAGAAGATCGCGGAGGGGACGAGTTATCTGGCGTCGATGCCGTATACGGACCGGCTGGATTATTTCTGTTCGCTCACGAACAACTGGGCTTATGCGCTGGCGGGCGAGAAGCTGGCGGGGTTGACGGTGCCGGAGCGCGCCGAGTACATCCGGGTGATCACCGCCGAGTTGACCCGTCTGCAAAACCACACCTGCCTGGTGGGTTTTCTGCTCATGGACATGGGCGCGCTGGGCACGCCGCTGATGTACGCGTTCCGCGAGCGGGAGAAGATTTTGGATCTGTTCGAGTCGCTGACGGGTGCGCGGATGATGTGCAATTACATGCGCTTCGGCGGTTGCCGCGTGGACCTTCCGCCGGGCTGGCTGGAGGGCGTGCAGCAGATCGTGGATGAGTATCCGCGCTTCCTGGATGAGTTTGAGAACCTCCTGACCGGCAACGAAATCCTGCTCGCGCGCACGCAGGGCGTCGGGAAGCTGCCGGCCGAACTGGCGGTGAACGCCAGCATTACGGGGCCGATGCTGCGGGCGTGTGGCGTCGATTACGACCTGCGCAAGGTGGACAAGTATGGGTTCTACGGGCGTTTTGATTTCCGGATTCCGCTGGGCGATCACGGCGACGTTTACGACCGCTACATGATCCGGATTCTGGAGATGCGCGAGTCGCTGAAGATTTTGCAACAGGCGTTGAAAGGCATCCCTGCCGGGCCGATCATCGATCCGAAGGCGAAACTGCGCGGCTTTCGTCCGAAGGCAGGCGAAGCCTACGGGCGCATCGAAGGGCCGAAGGGAGAACTGGGATTTTATCTGATCAGCGACGGTTCGCCGAATCCGTATCGGTATCGGGTGCGGCCGCCGAGCTTCATCAACCTCACGGTGCTCGAGGACATGTGCCTCGGGCATAACGTCTCGGACGTGGTGATCATCCTGGGCAGCGTGGACATTGTGCTGGGCGAGGTGGACCGATGAAAACAGGGAGCTGCAACGGCAGGCGGAGATTTTTTGCATTTTGTGCAAAACCAGACTTCCGCCCCGAATGGATTGCTTCTAACTTCCGCCCGCAAAAATCATGATTGGCGCCGGCATATTGCAGGGGATGGTTGAGACGGCGCGCAACTTCGTGGGCAGCTACCACGACGCGGCGCGGTTGACGACCGTCGAGTATCCCGAGCAGCGCATTCCGCTGAAGGAAGCGACGCGGCAATTCCCCTTTCTGGTATTCGACGGCACCGATTCGCAGGCGGGGCTGCGCTGCGTGGCCTGCCAGATTTGCGAGAAGGAATGCCCGCCGAAGTGCATCTACATCGAAAAAAGCACGACGAAGAAGCCCGACTACATGGGCAAGCCGCAACTGTTCCCGGCGGTCTTCGACATCGATACGTCAGTGTGCATGAGCTGCCAGATATGCGTCGAGGTCTGTCCTTTTGATGCCATCAAGATGGACAACGAGTTCGAGCTTTCGACCACGGACCGGTTCGGAGGGTTGTTGCTGACCAAGGCACAACTGGCCAAGCCGAATGGCTATTACCGGAAGATTCATCCGACTGAGGCGGAAGAAGTGGACGGCCGCCTTGCTGCCGAGAAGGTGAAAGCCGAGGCCAAGGCCAAGGCGGACGCGGAGGCCAAGCTCAAGGCGGCAGCCGAGGCGAAGGCGAAGGCGGCCGCAACTGCCGCCGCAGCGCCCGTGGGTGCGGCGGTTGCGCCAGCGGCGGCCGCGGCGGCGAAGCCTGCCACCGCTCCGGTCCCAAGTCCGGCGGCGACGAAACCGGAGGGGGCGAAATAGACCATGGACGATTCGCTGGACCAGATTTTCGTCACGCTGAAGCACACAGTGGTCGGGCTGTTTCCCGAGTGTCTTCAGCCCTGGCTGTCGATCATCCTGAGCATTACGCCGATCGTGGCGGTGTTCCCGTTAATTTTTGCGCTTACGACGGTGGTGGAACGGAAGGGGCTTGGGCGGATTCAGAACCGGCTGGGGCCGAATCGCGTGGGGCCGTTTGGCTTTCTGCAGTTTGCCGCCGACGGCATCAAGTCGCTGATCAAGGAAGACATCGTGCCGCGGGCGGCGGACAAGGTGGTGCATTTTCTGGCGCCCATCTCGCTGGTGGTGCCCGTGCTCCTCTTGTACTCGGTGTTGCCTTACGGGCGGAACATGGTGCCGATCGACTTGGATGCCGGGTTGTTGTTCTTTTTCGCGCTGGGAGCTTCCACCGAGCTGTCCCTGTTCATGGCCGGGTGGTCGAGCCGCAACAAGTATTCGCTGCTGGGAGCGATGCGGTCGATTGCGCAGATGGTTTCCTACGAGATGCCGCTGGTGATTTCGACGTTGAGCGTGGTGATGATCGTGGGATCGCTCTCGCTGCCGAAAATTGTCGAGGCGCAGGCGGGGCACACGTATGGAATTGCCCATTGGTTTGTGTTTACACCGTGGGGGCTGGCCGGGTTTCTCCTGTTCTTCGTGGCGTCGCTGGCGGAGGCGAACCGGTCGCCGTTTGACCTGCCGGAGGCGGAGTCGGAGATCATCGCCGGGTATTTCGTGGAATATTCGGGCTTCAAGTTTGCGCTGTTTTTCCTCGGGGAATATCTGGGCCTGTTTGCGATGGCGGGACTGGGGATCACGCTGTTCCTCGGCGGCTGGACGGCACCGTTTGCGTTTCTGGATTTCATACCTTCGTGGGCGTGGTTTTTCCTGAAGCTGTTCACGCTGATCGCCGTGTTCATCTGGATCCGCGGCACGGTGCCGCGCATGCGGGCGGATCAACTGATGAATCTGGCGTGGAAGTTCATGCTGCCGATGGCGTTGATCAACCTGCTGGTGGCCGGGTTGTGGCATTTCATGGGTGCGGCCGGGTGGCCGTTGGCACTGCGGTGGGTGGTTTGCGGGGGCGTGCTGGTATTGCCTTATGCGCTGTTCAGTGCCGCGTTTGCCGCAAGGGTCGGCAAGCGAACCTACCGGTATGCGAGTTGAGCGGCTGCCAACCGAATCATGACGCCGAGTTTTGCCATCATCGCCTTTCTGATTCTTGCGAGCGCCATCGCGGCGATGTCGCTGCGCAATCTGGTGCATTGCGCGCTGTGCCTGGTGGTGACCTTCGTCGGAATTGCCGGGCTGTTCCTGCAACTGAACGCCGAGTTTGTGGGTTTTGCCCAGATTCTCGTTTATGTAGGGGCGGTGATGATCCTGATTGTGTTTGCCATTCTTTTGACGCGCGGGTCGGAACCGGCGGCGGCTCAGGTGTTCACGCGAGCCACCTGGGTGGGGGTGCTGCTGGCGGTGCTGGCATGCCTGACCATTTGCGGGGCGGTGCTGACTGCTCCCGGGGTGGCCCATGGAGTTTCGGCACCGGAGGTCAGTGTGAGAGCCATCGGCGAGCGGTTGATGAGGGAGTACGTGCTGCCGTTGGAAGCCATCGGACTATTGCTGACGGCTGCGATGATCGGGGCTGTGATCGTGGCGATGGAGGACAAACGGAAATGAAACGCGGCTGGCCGGAATATCCAAGCATCGGGAAACGCGCCGCAGCAAGTGGGCGAGGCGGTTGGGGGAGGGCATTGGCATGAGTTCGCTGCATCATTATCTGCTCCTGTCGGCAATGCTCTTCGCCATCGGCCTTGCGGGCGCGCTCACGCGGCGCAACGCCATCATGATGCTCATCGGCATCGAGTTGATGCTGAACGCGGCGAACCTGAACTTCATCGCCTTCTGGCGGTTCAGCGAACACCCGGAGGCGCTCACCGGCGTGATGTTCGTGATTTTCTCCATCGGCGTCGCCGCCGCCGAGGCCGCGGTGGGCCTGGCGCTCATCATCGCGATCTACCGGCACTACAAGACGACCAATCTGGATGAAGTAAGGGGGTTGAAGGGATGAACGGCTGGAGAGGGATAACCAAGTCATCAGGAACGCGCGGTTGGAGCTTCAGCCGCTGCTCAGAAGCGTGGGTTGTTCGGCGTCGCGTGACTATCGCGCGTGACGGAATTTTCGCATGAACTGGATCGTGCAAAATCTCTGGCTGATTCCCGGTCTGCCGTTGCTGGCGGCGGGGTTGAGCGCGTTGCTCAAGCAGCGCGAGCGCACGGTGGCGGCGACTCTGGCGATTGGCTCGATGGGGCTGGCGTTTGTGCTGTCGTGCGTGGCGTTTGCGCACACGCTCGGCGGGCATGGGGAGGAGACGCGGCACGTTTTCAATTTCGACTGGTTCCAGCTCGGCGCGACGTCGCTGAAGCTCGGGTGGGTGCTCGATCCGCTCACGGCGGCGATGCTCATGATGGTCACGTTTGTCGGGACGCTGATCTTCATCTACAGCGTCGGCTACATGGCGCATGACGAGAACTTCACGCGCTTCTTCTGTTTCCTGTCGCTGTTCGCGGCGGCGATGCTCGGGTTGGTGATCGCGAACAATCTCCTGCTGCTGTTCATGTCGTGGGAGTTGGTCGGTCTCGCGTCGTATCTGCTCATCGGCTTCTGGTATCACAAGCCCAGCGCGGCGGCGGCGGCGAAGAAGGCGTTCATCACGACGCGCATCGGCGATGTCGGATTCTTCCTGGGAATCGTGTGGCTCTATTCGGAAACGGGGACGCTTCTTTTCTATGACAACGGCCACGGCTGTCTCGAAGCGTCCGCGTTGACGAAGCTCGTCTCGATGACCGTGGGCGGCGGCGTGGTGGTGGCGACGGCGATTTCGCTGCTGATTTTCTGCGGCGCGGTGGGCAAGTCCGGCCAGGTCCCGCTGCATGTTTGGTTGCCGGATGCGATGGAAGGCCCGACGCCCGTGAGCGCGCTGATCCACGCGGCGACGATGGTGGCGGCGGGCGTGTTTCTGCTGGCGCGGGTGTATCCGCTGCTGGATGTCGATCCGCTGAACATCCCGGGGCGCTCGACGGCGTTGAGCGTGGTGACGTGGGTGGGCGCGCTGACGGCGCTGTTCGCGGCGACGATCGCGGTCGCGCAGAATGACATCAAACGCATCCTCGCCTACTCCACGGTGTCGCAACTGGGCTTCATGATGGTGGGCATCGGCACGGGCGGCGTGGCGGTCGGGATGCTGCATTTGATCACGCACGCGTTTTTCAAGGCGCTACTGTTCCTCGGCGCGGGGTCGGTGATTCACGGGTGTCACGAGGAGCAGGACATTCGGAAGATGGGCGGCCTGCGCACGCACATGCCGAAGACGTTTGCGACCTACGCGATTGGCATGATGGCGCTGTCGGGGTTTCCGTTTGTGTTCTCGGGGTTCTGGAGCAAGGACGAGATTTTGCACGAGGCGCTGCATTGGGAGGAATCGCACTGGCCGTTCTACATGGTGGCGCTCGGCGCGGTGCTGACGGCGTTCTATATGAGCCGGCAGATGTGCTACGTGTTTTTCGGAAAATATCGCGGCACGGCGCACTCGGCCGCGGCGGTGGCGCATGAAGCTCACCAACCGGTGAAGCACGAGGCAAAACCGGCGAAGGGGAAGAAAGGGCCGCAGGCCAAGGGGAATCACGCGCCGGCGAAGGCGTCGTCGCACACCCCGCACGAAAGCCCGGACGTGATGACCATCCCGCTGGTGTTGCTGGCGGCGTGTACGATTTTGCTCGTGCTGGTGGCGACGCCGGTGTGGCCGTGGTTTCACGGGTATCTGAGCGGGCACGCGGCGGAGGTGCATGTGGGCGAGTTGTTCGCATGGGACAAGCTGTCGGTGATCGGGTTGTCGATCGTTCTTGTGAGTGTGGGCGTGGCGGCGGCGTGGTGGCTGTATTGGCTGAAGCCGGTGACGCGCGCGGACTCGGTGGATGCGCTCGAACAGTTGCGGCCGGACGTGATCGGCTTCCTGAAACAGCAGTGCCGGGTGGACGAATTCTACGGGGCGACGGTGGTGCGCTTCAACGAGTGGGCGGCGGTGGCGAGTGACTTTCTGGACCGGTGGATATGGGGCGGTGCGGTGAAAGTGGTGTCGCTGGCGGTGCTCGGCGTGGCGTGGGCGAGCCGGTTCTTCGATGAGTTTGGGATCAACCTTGGGTTCCAAAAGGGATGCGATGGATTTTCCGGCGCGGGTGGATTGCTGGCGCGGCTGCAATCGGGACGGATTCACGACTATCTGCGCGTCATTGGGCTTGCGCTGACGGTGCTGGTGCTGGCTTTAGTGTGGGGGTGCCGATCATGAGCCGCTTGTTTTGCGATGACGTGCCGCTTTCTGCGGCGCGGGGTGGGCGTTTGGAGCGCGGCGTTCACGCCGCTTCAGCGTGGAAAGCAAAAGGAGCTTTGGGGTTTCCTAACGCTCTTGTTTCAAGCGGACGCGTCTGCGGCGTAAACGCCGCGCTCCGGGGCGGGACGCTTCCCGCGGTGCGTGGATTTGAACGGATGGAAAATCTGTAATGGCCACTTCCCTCTACCTCACGATGCTGGTCGCGATTCCGCTGTTCGGCGGCTTCATCATCCTTGGCATCGAGGAGGCGCGGCAGGCGCTGGCGCGGAAGCTCGCTCTCGCGTGTGCGGCGGTAGTTGGGTTGGTGGCGCTGGCGACATGGACGGCGTTCAATCCGGCGTCGGGCGAACTGCAATTTGTCGTGAAGTTGCCGTGGATTCCGGCGCTGGGCGTGGATTATTTCGTGGGCCTCGATGGCCTCGGGTTGGCGATGGTCTTGCTCACCGCGCTGCTGGTGCCGATGGCGCTGCTGACGGCTCCACGCAATGCGCCGCCGTTGCAACTGGCGCTGATGCTGTTTCTCCAGGCCGGTCTGTTCGGCACGTTCACGGCGCTGAACTTTTTCCACTGGTTCCTGTTCTGGGAGTTGAGCCTGATCCCGGCGTTTTTCCTGATCAAGTTCTGGGGCGGGCCGGAGCGGAGCGCGGCGGCGATGCAGTTCTTTGTGTACACGATGGTCGGTAGCGTGGCGTTGCTGTTGTCGTTTCTGGCGATCTTTCTGGCCACGGGCGTGCTCGATTTCATCAAGCTTGCCGACCTCGCGCAGAAGGGCGAACTGGCGGCAGATCTCGCGGCGAAACTCGGCTGGCCGCAACTGAGCGCGAGCACGGTGTCGATGATCATCTTCGGTGGCGCGCTGCTGGGCTTTGCGGTGAAGGTGCCGCTGTTCCCTTTCCACACCTGGCTCCCGGCGACCTACGCCGAAGCCCCGACCTCGACGACGATGCTGCTGACGGGCGCGATGTCGAAGATGGGTGTCTATGGTTTCCTGCGCATCCTCGCACCGATCTTCCCCGAGCAGATGCGGCAGGCGCAGACGCCGCTGCTGTGGCTGGCGGTGGGAACGATTGTATTGTCGGCGGCGGCGGCGTTCGCGCAGCGCGATCTTAAGCGCATCCTCGCGTATTCCTCGATCAACCACCTGGGCTACTGCCTGCTGGGTGTGTTCGCCGCGGCGGGGGCGGGGGCGGGCGCGGCGGGGGTGAACAATGTCGAGCGCGCGGCGGCGCTGAGCGGCGTGATCGTGCAGATGTTCAACCACGGCGTGACGGCGGCGGTGCTGTTCTGTTTTGTGAGCTTCATTGAAGACCGCGCGGAGGGTCTGCGCGGGCGGGATGATTTCGGCGGGCTGCGCAAGGTCGCGCCGGTGTTCTGCGGGCTGATGGGCATTGCGCTGTTTGCCTCGATTGGGCTGCCGGGGTTGAGCGGGTTCGTTGGCGAGTTTCTGATTTTCAAGGGGGCGTTCCCGCTGGCTCCGTGGGCGGCGGCGGGTTCGACACTTGGGTTGTTGGTGACGGCGGTGTTTTTGCTGACGCTGATGCAGCGTGTGTTCCAAGGGCCGCTGAACCCGCGCTGGGCGGGCTTCGCGGACCTCACGTTCCGCGAGCGGTTGCTGGTGCTGCCGGCGATAGTGTTGATTTTTGTGCTGGGGATTTATCCGCAGGCTTTGATCGGGTTGACGAATGCAACGGTCGTCCGGATGGCCAGGGAGTTTGCGCTATGAACTGCTTCGCCATCTCATTAGCGCCCGGCTTTAGCCAGACACCCTTCGGATATTCCGACGCTGAATCCCAACGGGATTCCGGCCTTCAGCCCAGGGTTGCGAGGAACGAGCTACCCT
>CAZUUP010000245.1:0-8315 GCA_964623105.1 uncultured Akkermansia sp. | reverse complement strand
TGGGACGGCCACAACAACTGCATCACCAACCACACCCTCCACGCCGGCGAAACCGACCAACCCATCGCCGCGCTCATCGCCGACCTGAAGCGCACCGGTCTGTGGGACGAAACCCTCCTTGTCTGGGGCGGCGAATTCGGCCGCACCCCGACCAGCGAAGGCGTGGGCAAACCCGGCCGCGACCACGACTGGCACGGCTTCAGCATGTGGCTCGCCGGCGCGGGCGTGCGCGGCGGCCAGGCCATCGGCGCGACCGACGAACTCGGCTTCAAGGCCGTCGAGGAGCCCTGCCACGTCAGCGACCTCCACGCGACCATCCTCCACCTCATGGGTCTTGATCACACCCGCCTCAGCTACTTCCATCAGGGCCTCGATCAGCGCCTCACTGGCGTCATAGATCGGCACGTCATCCGACGCGTTCTCGCGTAGCCGGAGCAATTCCGCGTGGCGCGCGGGCGTCCTCGCCCGCTCGGGACCTGCGCGGGGCGGGTATGGTGCCGTCCTCCCGGAGCGCTGCACGCGTGATTTCTCCAACAGTTCCGGAATGCAGGGTTGAATCTTGAACCCTGTATCGACGCTTGCCACCGCTTCCCCCGCCTTCCTATGATGCGACCCGCGGCGCAGGTTCACTCACAGCCATCCGGCCCGACGCATGATTCGTTCATTTGCCTTCACCACGCAGGGACGCCTGCACACCAAGGACATCGAGTCTTTCCTGATGCCCACCCTGCTGGCGGACACCAATCTCTTCCTCTGGGTGGATCTCGAGAAGCCGACCCCCGAAGAGACCAAGTTTTTTCTCGAGGACATCTTCCATTTCCATCCGCTGTCGATCGAGGACTGCGTGGCCGTCAGCCCGTCCCCCAAGGTCGAGGAATACGCGCCGAAGGAGCAGGACCGCTTCTCCCCGTATCTGTTCATGGTGATCCATGCCGTGGACTACAGCCGGCGCGACGGGGTTTTCGCCACCAGCGAGCTGAACTTTTTCCTCGGCAAAAACTTCCTCGTCACCTTTCACGAAGTGCATCTCAAGAGCGTGGCCTTGATCGAGGAACGCTGTCTCAAGGGCACCGGACTGGTCGCCCGCGCCCCCGACCGCGTCGCCCATTCCATCCTTGCCGCGCTGGTCGAGAACTACAAACCCGCCCTCGATGAACTTTCCCTCGAGATTGCCGAACTCGAGAACCAGGTGCTCGCCAAGCCCAACCGCGCCACGCTCAACAAGATCATGCAGGTCAAGCGCGAGGTGCTCCACCTGCGCAAGATTATCGGTCCGCAGCGCGAAGTCCTCGGGCACTTCGCCCGCGGCGAATTCAAGCTCATCCGCGCCCACCTGGTCCCGTATTATCGCGACGTTTACGACGGCCTCAACCACATCGCCCAGCTCGCCCAGGGCTATATGGACACCCTCACCGGCATTCTCCAGATCTACCTAAACGTCTCCTCCAACCAGACCGGCGAGGTGGTGAAATTCCTGACCATGATCACCCTCGTGACCACGCCGCTGATGATGATCGGCACCTGGTATGGCATGAATTTCGAGGGCATGCCCGAGCTGAAGTGGGAGCATGGCTATGCCGTCGCCGTCGGCATGACCGTGGTATCCACCGTCGCCACCGTCTGGTACTTCCGCAAACGCAACTGGCTCTGACACCCTCCGCCACCCGCCCGTCGCCCGGTCTCATGGCCAAGTCCAAATCCAGCTTCCTCGAAAAGGTCCTCGGCCGCATCAACCGCCTCGACGCCGAGGGCATGCAGACCGTCGTTCAACGGCTGGCCCGCGAGCGAACTTTTCTCGAGACCCTCTTCAACGCCATCGAGGACGGCGTCCTGGTCGTCGATGCCGAGGGCCACATCCTCTACTGCAACCAGGCGGCCAGCGGACTCCTCGGCCTGCCCGCCAGCAACCCCGAGGGACAAAACATCCAGCGCTACCTCAGCCAGCTCGACTGGTCGCGGCTGGCGGCTTGGGATGCCGCCGGCGGCGGTCAGGCGTTACGGCACGAATTCGAAATCGAGTATCCGCGCCGGCGTTTCCTGCGCCTTTACGCCACGCCGCTGGGCGCCGAGGCCGCCGGCAGTTCTGGCTTCGCACTGATTTTGCACGATGCCACGGAAGCCCGGCAGAAGAGCCTCGAGGCGATCGAGTCCGAGCGCATCCAGGCCCTCACCCTGCTCGCCGCCAGCGTCGCGCACGAGATCGGCAATCCCCTCAACGCCCTGCACATCCATCTCCAGCTCATGGAACGCGAGTTGCGCAAGCTGCGCGAAAGCGTCGTCACCGCCACGGGCACTCGCTCGCCTGCCGCCGGGCGCGCTGAAGTTCAAGCCGCCGGTCAGGCCGCCCGCGAGATCACCGGCAAGATCGAGAACTACCTCGGGGTCGCCAAAGGCGAAATCTCCCGGCTCGACTACATCGTCACCCAATTCCTCCAGGCCATCCGCCCTTCGCAGCCGCGGTTGCGCCCGGATTCCCTCAACCAGGTCGTGCGCGAGACCCTCGAGTTGCTGCGCCCCGAACTCGAGAACCGCGCCCTCGTCATCCACGAACGCCTCGCCCCCCGGCTGCCGACCGTCCCGATCGATCCCGCCCAGGTCAAACAACTCCTGGTCAACCTGATCAAGAACGCCATGCACGCCATGACCAAGGGCGGCGAACTCACCCTCCAGACCGGCGAAAGCGACGGCGGTGTGTGGGTCAGCGTGATCGACACCGGCACCGGCATCGTCCCCGAGCGGATCAACCGCATTTTCGAGCCGTTCTTCACCACCAAAAAAAAGGGCAGCGGCCTCGGGCTCATGATTGTCCAGCGCATCGCCCGCGAACACGGCGGACGCATCGAAGTGGACAGCAAGGTCGGCCGCGGCACCACCTTCCGCGTCTGGTTTCCTCGGCGCGAGCGCACCACCCGCCTGCTGGGCGATTCCCCGCCCGCCCCGCCGGAGGCCGCACCTTCCGCGGACGACGAACCTCCGCCACCGCGCGCAGACGGCCAACCGGGACCGGCTTGACGCTCCGCCAGTTTCCGTTAGAAACACCGCACCTATGAACACCCGCCGCGCCTTTGTCTCCCTGCTCGCCCCCTTGGTGATTGCCGCCCTCACCGGCTGCGACAAACCCGCCGACACCAGCAACCCTCCCAAGGCGGAACCCAAGCCCAAGGCGGAGGCCAAGCCCGCCGGAGCCGAGGCCAAACCCGGCAAAAAACTGAAGATCGCCTACGTCACCAACGGCATCGACCCGTTCTGGAACAACGCCGCCGCCGGCGTGCGCGCCGGGGAGAAGGAGTTCAACATCCAGTGCGAAGTTCACATGCCACCCAAAGGCATCGTCGATCAAAAGCGCATGATCGAAACTCTCCTCGCGCAAAACATCGACGGCATCGCCGTCAGCCCGATTGACGCCAAAAACCAGACCGACCTCATCAACGAGGCTGCCAAACGCACCAGCGTCATCACCCACGACTCCGACGCCCCCGAATCCCAGCGCCTTTGCTTCATCGGCATGGACAACTACAAGGCGGGCCGTTCCGCCGGCAAACTGGTCAAGGAAGTCCTCCCCGACGGCGGCAAGCTGATGATCTTCGTCGGCCGCCTCGAGCAACTCAACGCCCAGCAACGACGGCAGGGCGTGATCGACGAATTGCTCGACCGCCCCGCCCAGGCCCTCGGCAAAATGACCTTCGATCCCAACGGCGCCCCGTTGACCGGCGGCAAATACACCATCCTCGACACCCGCACCGACAACTTCGACTACGCCCGCGCCAAGGCCAACGCCGAGGATGCCATGACCAAGACCCCCGACCTTGCCTGCATGGTCGGCCTGTTCGCCTACAATGTCCCCAGTTGCCTGCAGGCGGTGAAGGAGGCCAACAAACTCGGCAAGATCAAGCTGGTGAGCTTCGACGAACAGGAACCCACCCTCCAGGGCATTGCTGACGGCCACATTCATGGAACCGTCAGCCAGCAGCCTTACCTCTACGGCTACCACTCCGTGCGCGTGCTTGCCGGCCTGGCCCGCGGCGACAAGTCGGTCCTGCCCAAGGACGGATTCCTCGAAGTCCCGATCGTCGAGGTCCGCAAGGACAACGTGGAAAAATTCCGGCAGGAATTGAAGAAACTCAACGCCGGGGGCTGAGCCCGCGCCCGCTTCCTGGGGTCGGTCGCCGGGTTGGTTAACGGCGGCGGCCGGTCGGGTGCTGTCCGCCTCGCGTCGCCGCCCGGGCATCGTTCCGCTTGCGGTTTGTGTTTTCATGTCCCACGTCGCCGACTTCCTCACGCCCGCGGAGTTGCAGAAGATTTCCAACCTGCAGGTGGTGGCGCGGCTCGTGGTCGAGGGTTTCTTCTCCGGACTGCACCGCTCGCCGCACAAGGGTTTCAGCGTCGAGTTCGCCCAGCACCGGCAATACGTGCAGGGCGATGAAATCCGCCGCCTCGACTGGAAGGTCTTTGGCAAGACCGACCGCTTTTACATCCGCGAATACGAGGAGGAAACCAACCTCCGCGCCACGATGTTGCTCGACCTGAGCGGCTCGATGAATTACGGCCGCCGCGGCCTCACCAAGGCCCATTATGCCACCCGCCTCGCTGCCGCCCTCGGCTACCTCATGTTGCAGCAGCGCGACAGCGTCGGCCTGGTCACGTTTGACACCAAGTTGCGCCGGTACATCCCGCCCCGGTCCAGCGTCGCGCATCTGCGCACGATCCTCGACGAACTCCAGCAGGCCGAACCCGGCGGTGAAACCGGCTTGGGCGATGTCTTCCACGACCTGGTCCTGCGCATCCATCGTCGCGGATTGCTCATCATCATCACGGACGGCTTCGGCGACGTGAAGGAACTGGTCTCGGCCCTGGCCCATTTCCGTTCCGCCCACCATGAAATCCTGCTGTTTCAGGTGCTGGACCGGGACGAGGTGGAGTTCCCCTTCACGCAATGGACCAAGTTTGAATCCCTCGAACAACCCGACCGGCACCGTTTGATTGATCCCGCGCAGTTCCGGGCGATGTACCTCGACAACTTCCAGAAGTTCCAGGCCGAACTCACCGCCGGCTGCCACCGGCACCGGATCGACCTGGTCACGATGATCACCGACCAGCCCTACGCCGAGGCGCTGGCCCAATATCTCACCCGGCGCTTTGCCCGCGCATGACGTTCCTCAACCTCATCCTGCTCGGCGGCATCACGGCGGCGGCGGTCCCCATCATCATCCACCTGCTCAACCGCAACCGCTTCAAGCTGGTGCGCTGGGGCGCAATGCACCTGCTCGATTCCGCCTTTCGCATCAATCAGCGCCGGTTGCGCATCGAGAACTGGCTGCTCCTCCTCGTCCGCTGCCTCATTCCCACCATCCTCGCCCTCAGCCTCGCCCGTCCGGTGCTCACCGGCTCGAGCCGCCTTTTCGGCGCCGCCAAGAGTTCCCTCGTGCTGCTGCTCGACAACAGCTACTCCATGGACTACAGCGGCGGCGGCGATCCCAACTTTGCCGGTGCCCGCGACGCCGCCACCAACATCCTCGCCAGTGTCGGTCGCGGCTCGGATTCCTCGGTGATTTTGATGGCGGGCGGCGTCACCCCGTTGCTCCCCGCCCCGACGTTCGATCTTGATCAGTTGCGCACCCTGCTCAAGGGCGTCGATGCGGGATACGGCACGGCCAATGTCCCCGAATCGATCGGCGCGGCGGCGACCCTGCTCGCCAAGATGAACAACCCGTATCGGGAGTTGATTGTGATCAGCGATTTTCAGCGCGTCAGTTGGTCCGATGGCGACGCCCCGGCCCGCAACCGCCTTGCCGCGGCGCTCAAGAAGCAGGACCCCGCGCCGCGCGTGACCTTCATCCACACCGGCGCCGAGGGCCGGGACAACGTGGCCGTGGACACGCTGGATTTTTCCCGGCTGGTCTTCGGCATCGGGCAGACCATGCAGTTGCGCGCCACGGTCCGGAACTACGGCGACCGCACCTATCCGGAATTGCGCGTGCAATTCCTCGTCGATGGCAAGGAGCGGACCATCTCGCAGATCAACCTCGGCGCCCGCGAGCAGCAGCAGGTGCTCTTTTCCCACGGCTTCGACGAGGCCGGTTCCCATGTCATCGAGGTTCGAGCCGAGGCCGACGCCCTCAAGGCCGACAACTTCCTCCAGGCCTCGGTGCCCGTGTGGGACCGCGTGCCCGTGCTGATTCTCAATGGCGACCCCAGCCCCGAGCCGCTGCGGAGCGAGACGGATTTCCTCGAGGCCGCCCTTCAGCCATTCAGCAAGACCAAGGCCGACCTCACGGACCTGATCACCACGCGGGTGAGCGTGCCGGGCCAGTTCACCGTCGAGTTGCTCGCGCAGACCCGCGTGGTGGTGCTCGCCAACGTCAGCAGCCTCACCGACCAGCAGGTGCACTGGCTCAATGAATTTGTTCGCGACGGCGGCGGCCTGCTGATCTTCCCCGGCGACCGCATCAACGCCGACTGGTACAACCGCTCGCTCGCAGCCACGGGCCTGCTGCCGCTGCCGTTCTCCGCCCTGGCCGGCTCGCTCGACGCCAGCGCGCGGCCCGCCAAGATCGTGGGCGAACATTACTCCCACGCCGCGCTCGAAATGTTCAATGACCCCCGCAACGGTTCGCTGGCCGAGGCGGAAATCAAAGTGTGGTTCAAGCTGCGCGACAGTCGCCCGGGCCGCGACGCCTCCTTGAACGTGCTCGCGAACCTGACCAGCAGCGATCCGTTCCTGGTCGAGAAAAAGCACGGCGAAGGCCGGGTCATTGTCTGCGCCAGCGCGTGCGATGCCGACTGGGGCAACCTGCCGCTCCGCTCCTCCTACCTGCCGCTCATGCAGCGGCTGGTGACCTATCTCGCCTCGACCGTGTTCCCGCCGCGCAATGTCGAGGTGGGCAAGCCCCTGGCCGCGTTCCTGCCGCGGACAGATGCCGGGCGGAAGGCTTACCTCACCGATCCGGGTGGCCAGAAGCACGAGCTGACCGCCGTGGCCAAGGGCTCGCGCAGTTTGATTGAATTCACCCGGACCCAGCGGCCCGGGCTCTACGTCCTCAACCCGCCCGACGGCAGCACGATCCACTTTGTCGTGAGCACCTCGCGCCAGGAGTCCGATCTCGAACAGCTCAAGGAGCCCGAACTGCAAACGCTGGCCAAGGGGATGAATGCGGAGCTGGCGAAGTCGTGGAAGGACTGGAAGCAACTGGATGCGAAACGGCGTTTCGGGACGGAACTGTGGCGTCCGCTGCTCTATGCGGTGCTGGCGCTGCTCTTGGGCGAACTGTTGCTCCAGCAGTGGCTCACCCGGACGCCGGCCGCTCCCGCCGTCCGCAACCCCCGGCCCGCCGCGGAGCCGGCGAAAGTCTGAATCGGGCTGGCATCTCCGTCACAACGACCGTCGCCAGCCAAAAGCCTCCGCCCTTGTACGGGGCCGGAGCGGCGAGGTTGGTTGCTCGGGCCCGACGTTGGGATGTGCTTCTGCGAGTTTCCCGTCGCTCCGGGCGCAGGCTGAGTTTAGAACCGGTGGCGTGAACTTGGGCACCATTCTGCGGTTTCAGTTCGGCGAGGCGAAGGCGATTCGTGAGATCGCGGAGAGCCGGAGCGCGGCGGGCGTCGGCGTGGTGCTGGTGTTCACCGCGGCCATCGCGCGCAATTACGATCAGAAGTTTATCCTCGAATCGCCGTGGATCATCGGGCCGCTGGTGGTGTCGCTGATCTCGGCGTTGTTCATTTACGGATTCATTCGTGTTTGCTGTCTGTGGGTGATTTTGCCGAAGGGGGAGCCGACGAGCTTCTGGTCGCAGTTCCGTCGTTTCCTGCCGTTGTTCTGGATGACTGCGCCGCTGGCGTGGCTGTATGCGATTCCGGTCGAGCGATTTCTCGATCCGCTCGCCTCGGCGAAGGCGAATTTGGCTCTGCTCGCGGTGGTGGCGTTGTGGCGGGTGGTGCTGCTCGCGCGGGTGCTGTCCCTGCTGCACGGCGTGGCGTGGCCGCTGATGTTGTTGTGGGTGATCGCGCCGGCGTGTGTGGAGGTCATGGCCATATCGCTGTTTGGCGGGCCGATGCTGGAGCGGCGGATCATGGCGGGCATGGCGGGGATTCAATTGCCGCCCGAGGAGCAGTTCATGATGCGCGCCGCCAGTGTCGCGGCGAGCGGGGCGTTCATCGTGGGGGCTGTGGCGTTCGTCGGTGCGCTCGCGTTGCAGCGGTGGTTGCGGCTCAAACGTGGATTGGAAGCGCGACCGCTGCCTGCGTCCGCGGTGGGTGGTGGGCCGTGGAAAGCGCTCGCGGCGGTGGTCGTGGTGTGGGTGGCGGTTGCGATTTATCCGCAG
>CAZUUP010000244.1:0-8328 GCA_964623105.1 uncultured Akkermansia sp. | reverse complement strand
GCAGGCAGTGCGCTGGGGACAGGGGTGCCCCACCTCTTCCGGGTGGCGCGCTCAGTCTTCGGGGCGTTCGCCGGCGGGGGCCATCTTGACGAGGCGGGGGTCGAACTGACCGACGACCTGGACGAGGTCGCCTTGCGCGGCCATGACGGTGTGGATGTCCTTGTAAACCATCGGCATTTCGTCGAGGCCGGCGGAGATGAGGGTGACGCCGCGTTCCTTGAGGAGGCGGCGGGCTTTGTCGAGCGAGACGGATTCGAGGGCGCGTTTGCGGCTCATGATGCGGCCCGCTCCGTGGGAGGCGGAGTGAAGGGAGTCGGGGTTGCCGGTGCCGCGGACAACGAAGCCCGGGGAGGCCATGGATCCGGGAATGATGCCGAGCACGCCGCGTCCGGCGGGCGTGGCGCCTTTGCGATGGACGATGACGTCGCGCGCGACGCCGTCGATAACATGCCGCTCGCGCCAGGCGAAGTTGTGGTGGTTTTCCAGGCCAAAGAGCACGGCCGCGCCGAGATGGGCGGCGATGTGGTGATGAATGCACGCGTGGTTGGCGGCCGCGTACTGGCCCATGAGTTCCATGGCGGCCCAGTATTCACGGCCCGCGTCGGAATCGAGCGAAAGCCAGGCCAGGCGTTTAAGTTCGGCGGGCAGGTCGGGGAACTGGCTGAAGGCAATCTTGCTGTAATGATCGCACACGGCCGCGCCGGTGCCGCGGCTGCCGCTGTGCGAGAGGAGCGCGAGATATTCGCCGGGCGGGAGTTGGTCGAGCGGTTCCGCGACGGTGAAGACGCCGAATTCGACGAAATGATTGCCGCTGCCGCTGGTGCCGAGCTGGGACCATGCGCGGTCTCGGTTCTGGCGGGTGACCGGGCTGACGGACCAGTCGGCGTCCATCACCGCGTGTTCGCGCCGGTCCGCGAATTTCGCGCCGACGCCGAAGCGGGTTTCGGTTTCGATGGCGCGGGTGAGGCGTTCGCGTTTGCGGTCAAGGTCGCGCACGGGAAGGTCCAGCACGGTCAGTTTCATCCGGCACGCGATGTCCACGCCGACGGCGTAGGGAATGACGGCATTGTCGGTGGCAAGGACGCCGCCAATGGGCAGGCCGTAGCCGACGTGGGCGTCGGGCATGAGGGCGCCCGCGACAGCGACGGGGAGGAGACAGGCCTTCTCCATTTGCATCACGGCGTCGTGTTCGAGGTCGGCACCCCATTGACGGTAGGCAACGGGCTGGGCGCGGGGCGGAGGCGGAGCGTGGAGGAGGGCTTTGGCGAAGTCACCGCGCAACGGGTCGTCCACGAAGCCCGCGGGATTGGCGAGAATGGACCTTACCTCGGCTTCGAGCAGGGCCTTGTCGCCACCGCCGAGGATGAACTTGGAGATGAAGTCGATCGCCCGGCGCGTAGATTCGCCCAAGGGTACCCCGAGACGGACAAGATGCTGGGTGTTCACAGTCGGGGACGGCTTGGCGGCAATTCGGGAGGCGCAACCCGGGCGTGGCGCCGGTGGCCGGACTAGTCGAACATCTTGCCGGGGTTCAAGATGCCGTGGGGATCCAGCGCCTTGCGCAATTCCCGATGCACACGGAGGGAGGCGTCGCCGAGAAACTTGGGCATGAAGTCTTTCTTCGCCACGCCCACGCCGTGTTCGCCGGTGATGGTGCCGCCGAGGCGGATGGCTTCGTCGAAGATCTCCTTGAACGCCTCGTGGACGCGGTGCATCTCCTCCTTGTTCCGCTCGTCGGTGAGGAAGGTGGGATGCAAATTGCCGTCGCCCATGTGACCGAAGGTGCCGACGCGCAGCTTGTACTTTTTGGCGATGACTTCCACGAAGCGGACCATCTTGGCCAGTTCACTGCGCGGGACGGTGGCGTCTTCCAAAATGGTCGTGGGCGAAACGCGGGCAAGCGCGCTGAACGCGCTGCGGCGCGCGGTGGCGAGCTTGGTGGCCTCGGCGTCGTCTTTGGCGATGCGGACTTCCATCGCGCCATTCTTCTTCGCCAGCGCGGCCATCTGCGCGGCTTCCTCCTCGACGGCGGCGGGGTGGCCGTCGGTTTCCATCAGCAGCAAGGCTTCGCAGTCCAGCGGCAGGCCGACCTTGGCGAAGTCCTCGACGCAGTGAATCGTGGTGCGGTCGAGGAACTCCAGCGTGCAGGGGATGATTTGCGCGGCGATGATGTCGCTGACGGTCTGCGCGGCGGCGTCCATCGCGCTGAAGGTGGCGACCATCGTCTTTTTGGCCGCGGGCTTGGGGATGAGCTTGAGCAGCACCTTGGTCATCACGCCGAGGGTGCCTTCGCTGCCGATGAATAGGTCTTTGAGCGAGTAGCCGGCGACGTCTTTCACGCACTTGTTGCCGGTGAAGAGGACTTCGCCGTCAGGCAGGACGACTTCGAGGCCCATGACGTAGTTGCGGGTGATGCCGTATTTGAGGCCGCGCAAGCCGCCGGAGTTTTCCGCCACGTTGCCGCCGATGGTGGAGATTTTCATCGAGCCGGGGTCGGGCGGGTAAAACAAACCAACTGCCGCCGCCGCATCCGCGACTTGCAGGGTGGTCACGCCGGGTTCGACGAGCATGGTGAGGTTCGCGCGGTCCACTTCGAGGATGCGGTTCATCTTCGCCGTACACATCACGATGCAATCGGCCGACGGCAGGCTGCCGCCGGAGAGACCGGTGCCGGAGCCGCGCGTGACGAGCGGCGTGCGCGTGGTGTTGGCGAGCTTGAGGACGGCGGCGATCTGCTCGGTGGTGGTGACGAAGGCAACGCAGCCGGGCATCTGCTGGAGCGCAGCCGTGCCGTCGAACGAGTAGGGAATCAGGTCTTCCTGCGCGGTGAGGACGTTGGCGGCGCCAAGGTGCTGGCGCAGTTCGGAGATGATTTCGGGTGCGAGGGGCATAAGCGTGTCAGGACCGTGAGCGCAGAATTGCGCACCGTACGCGCAAGGGTCAAGAAATCTGGCGGTGGCGGAAATCGGCGGGCGGCGGCGGACGGCCCGTCGCCGAAGCGAAACTTGATAAGCCACCGAACCCTGTTAGCGTCGCCGTCCGGAAAAAAACCGCTGCTGCGATGGATTACAAAAACACACTCAACCTGCCGAAAACCGACTTCCCCATGAAGGCGGACCTGGTGGTCCGCGAACCGCAACGCCTGGGCCGCTGGCAGGCGGACGGGCTGTATGGGAAAATTCGCACAGCACGGGCGGGGGCGGAGAAATTTGTGCTGCACGACGGGCCGCCGTTTGCCAATGGCGACGTCCACATCGGCACCGCGCTCAACAAGATTCTCAAGGACATCATCATCAAGTACAAGTCCCTCCGCGGACTGGACGCACCCTACGTCCCCGGCTGGGACTGCCACGGACTGCCCATCGAGTTCAAAGTCAGCCAGGAAATGCGCAAGGCCGGCAACACCGCGGCGGATGCGGCTTCGATCCGCACGGCGTGTGAAGCCTATGCGCGCAAGTATATTGACATCCAGCGCACCCAGTTCAAACGGCTGGGCGTGCTTGGCGACTGGGAGAATCCGTACCTGACGCTGAACAAGGAATATGAGGCGGACGAACTGCGGCTGTTCGCGGACCTCGTCGAGCAGGGCTTTGTCTATCGGGGCAAGAAGCCGGTTTACTGGAGCATCCCGTGCCGCACCGCGCTGGCCGAGGCGGAAGTCGAATACGCCGACCATGTGAGCCAGAGCGTGTATGTGCGCTACCGCCTGCAGGATGAGCCGAACACCTACGTCATCATCTGGACCACGACGCCGTGGACGCTGCCGGCGAACCTCGCCGTGGCGTTCAATCCGGCCTTCTTCTACTCCTACGTGCAGGCGGATGAGGCGACGTATCTGGTCTGCGACGCCCTGCTGGAATCCGTCGCGAAGAAATGCGGCTGGAGCAGTTACCAGATCATCCGCACCGCCGGCGCGGACGAACTGGCGACGCTGGTTTACGAACATCCGTTTTGCGCGCGGACCGGGCGCCTGTTCCCCGCGCCTTTCGTGGACAACAGCACGGGCACAGGCTTTGTCCACATCGCGCCCGGTCACGGCATGGAGGACTATCAGTTGGGCCGGCAGGTGGGCCTGCCCATTTATTCGCCGGTGGATGACGATGGCTGCCTGGCCCCGACGGGTGACCTGCCGCGCGAACAGCAGATGCCCGCCGAGATGGTCGGCAAATCAATCCTCGAGAAGCACGGCCAGAGCGAGGCCAACAACGCCGTGCTCCACGAACTGCGCGTCCGTACCGCGCTGTTGCACCAGGAGAACTACCACCACAGCTACCCGCATTGCTGGCGCAGCAAGACGCCGGTGATTTTCCGCGCGATGGACCAGTGGTTCATCAAGGTGGATCACACCGTCGCCGCACCCACGGCGCAGAACTCGCCGGAAACGGCCGGGACCTTCCGCGCCCGCGCCCTGGCCGAGATCGATCGCGTCCGTTGGATTCCCGACTGGGGCAAAAACCGCATCGAAGGCGCGGTAAAGACCCGTCCCGACTGGTGCATTTCCCGGCAACGTTCGTGGGGCGTGCCAATCCCGGCGTTTTACGATCGCGACGGCAATCCGATCCTCGATGCGCGGATTGTCCGCAAGGCCGCCGCGCTCATCGAGGAGCACGGCTCGAACGTCTGGTTCGAGAAGACCGCCGCCGACCTCTGGACCCGCTGCCGGCCGGCCGACTGGAGCGGTCCGGACGCGGTGGCGAAGTCCGCCGACACCCTGGACGTGTGGATCGACTCGGGGAGTTCCAGCCGCGCGGTGCTGATGCGGCGGGAAGAGCTGCAGCATCCGGCCGCCGATCCGCGCTCGGCGACGCAACGCTGGCAGGCCGATGTTTACCTCGAAGGCTCCGACCAGCATCGCGGCTGGTTCCAGTCGTCGCTCCTGTTATCGCTCGCCGGGAATGGCGCGGCGCCGTTCAAGACGGTGCTTACCCACGGCTTCATGGTCAAAGCCAGCAAGCTGGATCCGAAGCAGAAGGAGAAGGTCTCCAAGAGCGCCCAGGGCAGTTACGAGAAGCCCGAGACCGCCGACCGCTACGTGAACCAGTTCGGCGCCGACGTCGTGCGGCTCTGGGTGGCGTCGCAGGATTACCGCGGGGACATCTGGGTCGGCGACGACCGCATCGAGAAGGTCGCCGAGACCTACCGCCTTCTCCGCAACACGCTGCGGTACCAGTTGTCGAATCTCTACGACTTCGACCCGGCGCGGCACACGGTCGCCGATGCCGACCTGACCGGGCTTGACCGCTGGATTCTCGGACGCTTTGCCGAGCTGGAGGCGGACGTCATCAAGGCCTACGATGCCTATGAATTTCACGTGGTTTATCAGCGGTTGAGCCAGTTCGCCGCGGTCGAACTCAGTTCGATGTATCACGACGCCGTCAAGGACCGCCTCTACACCGACCCCGCCGATTCGCCGCGGCGTCGCTCGACGCAAACCGCCTTGCACCGGCTGGTCATCGGCTTGAGTCAGATGCTCGCGCCCCTGATCGCGTTTACCGCCGATGAAGCATGGGACTTCATCCCCGGCCGGCCCGCGCCGTCCGTCCACGCGTCCGTCTGGCAACCCCGGCCCTTCGCGCGTTCCGCGGCCGAGCAATCGGCGTGGGACGGGCTGTTCCTGCTCCGCGAACAGGTGTTGCCGCATCTGGAAAAGGCCCGGCAGGCGAAGGAAATCGGCAAGTCCCTGGACGCCCAGGCGGTTCTGAACGGCTCCGGCCCGCTCTTCACCGACGGCAAGACGCACGCGGAAGCCCTGCGCGAACTGCTGAACGTCTCGCAACTGGAGATTCACGCCCACGGCGATGCCGCCACCGCCATTGCCATCACCAAGGCTGCGGGACAAAAGTGCGAGCGCTGCTGGCACTGGGAAACCGCCGTCGGCCTCGCGCCCGCGCATCCGACCCTCTGCCCGCGCTGCGTCGAGGCCGTCCAGCAGAGCGGTGTCGCGTAGTTCCGTCGCCGCCCGGCAAACCTTCCGACCGCCGTTTACAGCATCCGTTGACTTGATGATATCAGCCACATTTTCACGTTTCCAACCTTCTCCATGAGTCTGTCGGTTTCTTCGGCGGCTTGGTGGCGGAGGGTGCAGGTCTCGTGGATTCGGGCGGCCAGTTCCTCAATCCGCGCCACCACCCGCCGCTGCTCCGCCAGCGGCGGCAGCGGAATTTCACGCGCCGGAAACTTGTCTTCCTGCAACCGCACGCGATTGGTGGTGCCCTCGCTCGCTCGTTTGCATTCTTCAACGAAAGACGCTGTGCGGCAAATCCAACCGAGATAAGCCGGCAACAAACGATTCTCGACGACGATGAACACCGGGAAGTCGTTGGTGACGATCGCCCCGTCGAGTTCGCCGGGAACGATGCCAAACGCGCCGTTGCGGGCATCAATGCGCGAGAGGATGAACTGGCCGCGCCGCGCCACCATCTGCCGGGGGGGCTGCGATTTCCGCCCCGGTCAGAAGCCCCGCAGCACGACGCCTTTGCCCCAGAGCTTCACCGTGATCTGGCGATACTCGGCATCGGGCTGAAGCGCGATGGTTTCCTCGCTACGATTCAACACCTCGCCCAATGCCACATTTGGCCACGGTTTGCTCATGGTTGGTTGGGTGATTTGGGTTTGGTTGCCCCGGGGCTTGGTGGCGGAACATAGGACTTACTGGGCAGATTGGGCGGTGGAGCAGACTCATTGAACTGAAGCGGCCTGTTCCTCTGAAAGCTCGGCCGAGGCGGCACGGCACGCGCCTGCTGCCGGGCCTTATAGAGCCGCTCAGTGAAACCGCCCTCCTTCAGAAACGCCTGCTCCAATTGCCGAAGCTGTTGGTCCAGCAAGTAGTTGGTTTGGTGGACCAGGCAGAGCATGGTGTTGGCGGACACTTCGGGCGGGGCGTTTTCTATGTAAGTGGAATAGGTCAAATAGGACCGGTTCGGGGCGTAGGCCAAGCGGCGGACCACCGCCGACATCGGATGGTTTTTACCCCACTCGATCAGGCCACGCTGGCGGATGAAGTCCTGGTAGTCACCGAGCAGTTCCTCAAGGCTGGCGCGGGCCACGCCCACGAGTTTGAGTTCCATCTTTTTGGAGGTCCCGCTCACCTGGCTGCCCTCGGCGATGTTTTTGTTCCCGCTGCGAGCCGCCTGCACCATCTGGTCGTGCGTGCGGGACTTGAGGTCAATGAAACGGTCACAAAATTTCACCGTGGCGTCATAAACCAGCACCGACATCTGGTAGGACCTTAACTTGTCGTAGCCCCCGTGCGGAGGAATGAAGCCGGGTTGGTCGTCTGGATAGGACATATTGGACCTATTCTTCCGCCGCCAGAGCAGCAACGTAATCGGCAAAGACTTTTGACTGAGCAAGTAACTCGTCCAACGGCTCAAAACCAATGGCTGATTGCCGTGTTGCTGCCTTCGGCGCTGATTCGGGAAGATTCGCTTCGGAGTCGCTGTTGTTTGCCGTGCTCATAGCGACTACATCGAACAGTAAATATTCTGACCGGTCAACTGGCGGACTTGGCCAACAGCTTTTGGAGGTTCCCCATAATCTCCGCGATGCGCTGCTCTTTTTGCAGGATGCGGGCGGCGAGTTGCGCGGGCGGCAGGTGGGTGATGTCTTCTTGGGCGCGCGGGTTCTTGCGGCCAAGGTTGCAGCCGTTGGCGAGCAGTTCGGCGGCCTCCCCCCGTCGGGGGATGTGCGCGACCAAAGTCCCCGTTCGCTCCCGCGATTCGAGGCTGGAAATCCGCTCCCGATCCTGGACGGCGTTTACAGGCCCGCCCTACCGCTTTTGCGATTCGAGCGTCTTTTTGTAGCGGGTGAACGCGGCAGTTCTGAATGGCGGTCAGTTAAGGCCGCGAGATTTTGCGAGGCGGCCAGTTCAGCCTTCACCACCCTGCCGGATACCGCCCGTCGCAAAAGACTCGCCGAGGGAGTTTTTGGGCAATAATTACCCGACCTTCGGGACTGCCCCCAAAGGTTTGATTGCGCAACTCGGCCTCCAGCGGACGCCCGATCTGGCGGTTACTTGCCGATATCCTTCAGTTTTTCGCCAACTTTGTCGGCCCCGTCTTTGATGGCGTCCGTCGTCTTTTTGGCGCCGTCTTTCACCGCGTCGGCTCCGTCCTTTACGGCATCCCGGGTTTTGTCGATGGCCTTTTCCGTGGGGCTCTTCTCCTGGCATGCGGTTCCGAGACTGAGCAGGCTGATGATGAGCAAGGGCAGTATTTTTTTCATGATTTCCGAGGGTTGGATTGGTCGGCGGTTGGAGTGTCTTATCGAATCTCGGTGCTGCCAATGCCGCATTCGCAAAAGGGAATGGAATCCGAACGGCCTTCCTTC
>CAZUUP010000243.1:0-8352 GCA_964623105.1 uncultured Akkermansia sp. | reverse complement strand
CCGCGCGGATGCGGAAGTCGGAGCCGGGCAAGGTGACGGGCTTCGCCAGCTTCGGTCCGGTGATGGGGCCGCCGGGCCAGCCGCGACCGAAGTAAATCCAGCCGTCCGCACCCCACTGCGGCGCGTTGATGCCGCGCTCAAGCTCGCCCGTGCCGAAGCCGGTGAAGAGCACTTCGCGCACCTCCGCGACGCCGTCGCCATCGCGGTCGGCAAAGAAGAGAATGTGCGGCGCGCAGGCGACGATGATGCCGCCGCGCGCGGGCACGAGGCCGTAGGCGGGCGGGAGGTTGGTGGCGAAGACGGTGACCTTGTCCATGCGTCCGTCGCCATCGGTGTCGGTGAGCAGCTTGATGACGCCGAAGGTGCCCTTCTCGGCGGCGTGCTTGTGCTTCGCGTCGGCCTGCACGCGGCGGACTTGGGTGTCGAGTTTACCGGACTTATTGAGTTCCTCGATGTCGAGCTGGCCGGCGAGGTTGTAGCCGTGCAGCTCGCTCACGAACATCCGCCCGCGCTCATCCCAGCAGATGCCCGAGGGCGAGGCGATGAGCGGCTCGCTGGCGACGACCTCCATGCGGAAGCCGGGCGGAAGCTTGAATGCGGCGGCGCTCTGCTCCGGCGTGCGCGACTTCGGCGCGTCGGTGGGCGCGGGGATTTGGGCGGAAATGGTGAAAGGTGTGACGAGCATCAGGGCGGCGGCGACACGGGAGCGGAGGAAGGGGAGGAACCTGAGGATTCTTCGCATGGGAAATCGGGCGTCGGACGGTGGATCGATAGCAGGCATTCGAGCTGCCCTCGGGGCGGGTGGACGTTTTGGCTGTTGTGGTTTAGCGCCGGGAGAAGACGGCGCGGGCGGCGGTGGCGAGGTCGGGGAGGTCGTAGTCGCGGAGGGCGCCGTGAACGACATCGGAGAAGCGGTGACGATCGCCTTGGATTACAACGTCGTGCCAGGAAAGGGCGGGGGAATCGAGGACGACGGATTGGAACAAGGCGGGTTCGGCGACGGCGGCGTGGAGGGCGGGGGTGCGTGCCCAACTGACGGCGTGGAGTTCGACGGCGGAGGAACGCTGGTTCTCGGCGAGCCAGCGGGCGGCGGCGAGCAGATCTTCGGCGCGCAAACCGGTGAGGGAGCGACCGAGGAGGTAGGCGATGATGGCATCGGGTTCATCGCGGGCATCGGAGCCGTAGAAGTTTTGCCTGGCGCCCTGGGTTTCGCCGAAGCCGCTGAGATCGAGGGCGAGGACGGGCCGGCCGGATTGAACCAGTGCGAGGGCTTCATTGGTGGCGGCGGATTTGCCGAGTCCGTGCGCGAGGAGGACGGGTGTGCCGGTCGGGGTGGTGGGAAGGAGAAGCCAGGCGGGAAGGAGGAGACCGGGGGCGGTTTCGAAGGTCAGGCGGCGGTGGGTGCCCCACGATTGCCGGGAGTCGCCGCGAGCGGCGATGACGGGCTTGGGGATGATGGCGAGCGGGCGGATGCCGGCGCGCCGGCGAACGGCTGACTGAAGCCGGGCGGGTGTGGGCGCGGGGCGGGATTTCTCGAGGCGGGCGAGTTCGTCGCGCATGAGATCGTAAACGGAGCGGGCGCCGGGCAGGAGCATGACCTGGCCGTGCTCGGTGACCCGGAGGTCGGCTTCCTTGAGGCCGGTTTCAGTGGCGGGCGGCAGGGTGATTTCGGTGACGCCGCGCAACCAGCGGCTCATCCATTGGTTGCCCGCGACGCGGAGGGGTTCGGCCCAGCCGTGGGGTCCGTCGTTTTCGACGGAGTTGACGCGTTCGCCGAAGCCGAGCCGGGAGAGGACTTCGCGGGCGCGGGCGACGGCCTGGCGGTTGCCGGCGATGGGGAAGAAATCTTTCTGGGCGGCGCAGGCGAGGATGGGGGTGGGGGCGCGGAGGTAGAGGAATTCGGCGTGATCCATGCCGAAGGCGAGCTGGCCGAAGATGTTTTGCTCGGCGTCTTGGGGGCCGATGGTGGCGCAGACTTGGAGGAGGGTGGTGAGGTAGCAGGATGGGGCGGCGGCGGCGATGCGGTCGTCGAGCGCCATGAGGTAGGAGGTGAGGGTCCCGCCGCCGCTGTTGCCCATGCAGCCAAGGCGGCGGGGGTCGATTTCGGGGCGGGAGGCGAGGTAATCAAGGGCACGCATGCCGTCCCAGATGCGGAAGGTGGCGGTGTTCCAGCCGAGGAGTTGGGCGCTGACGCCGATTTTGTTGTGGCCGCCAACGTTGGAGAACCTGGTTTTGCCGGAGTTGGCGAGTTGCTGGAGGCGTTCGCCCTGGTCGATGGGGTCGTAGAGGAGAGCGGCCATGCCGTTGTGGGCGGCGATGACGGCGCCGCGCTGGTAGGCGTCGAGGGCTTTGCCGTTGGCGCTGTGGCCGCAGGGGATGAGAATGCCGGGCCAGGGACGGGGGAATTTCGTTTCGTCGGGGAGGAAGAGCGCGGCGGTGACAAAGTGAAAGGGACGGCTTTCAAAGAGAATTTTTTCTACGCGGTAGTTCTCGCGTTGGATGTTGCCGACGATTTTCGGGTTGAGCGGAGTGCGTTCGGGGAAGCCGCCGAGGGCGTCGAGAAATTGGCGGCGGGTGTCCGCCTGCCAAGTCTTGAGCTGGGCGGTGGAACGGAGGCTGGCGGCGGTGGCGATGATGCGTTGCTCGGCATCGGCCATCTGGGTGAGGAGATGGCGGTTGAGGCTGAGGTGGGGGACGCCGGTCTCGGGACCGGGGTTGAGGATGGGGGACCAAAGGGTGGGGGTTTGGGCAAAGGCGGCGGGGAGGAAGAGAATGAGGGCCACGAAGACGGCAATTCGCAAAGGTGCGTGGAGCCGGCAACCGGGCGGCGGGGCGGGCGAAGTTGACAGGTTGACGGCAGGGCGCTGGCTGTGGTGGGGCCAGGTTTCGCCGGTCGTTGAGGGAATCATGCAAAGGAAGGTGGAATGCGGGGACGCGGGTGTCAAACGGGGGATTGGGGCGAGTTGGGACGGGTGCTGCCGACGTGGAGATCTCCGGACGCGGCGCGGGAGAGGTCAGTTGCCGAAGGAAAAGGAGTAGATTTGGGCGGCTTGGAATTCGAGACGGAGGCGGACGGGTTGGTTTTGCAAGGCGGCGGTTTCGGCGGCGGCGGCATTGGTGATGGTTGCGGTGAGGCGGGGGCCGACGGCGAGAGCTTTGCCGGCGGGATCGAGGACAGTGGCGCGAAGCCAGCCGCCGGGAGCGATGTCGGCGGTGAGGCGGAGGGTTTTGCCGCTGGCGACGACTGGGTGGGTGAGGAGGGTGGCGGTTTGGACCGTGGTCGTTGCGGCGTAGCCAGCGAAGCCGTCGGGGCGAAGGGTAGCGAGGGCGAGGAAGCCGTCGCGCCAGTTGGTGTGCGGACCGTTGGAGGCGCCGTAGTAGAGGCGGATTTCCGTATCGAGGATGACGGGGTGGGCGGCGGGATAGACGCAGCCCCAGTCGTAGTCGCCGGGGCGGGTCGAGGTGGGAAGGAAGGGGATGCCGGGTTGGACGCGATGCCAGGTGAGCGTGTCGGGGCTCCAGGCGAGTTCGCAATGAGTGCGGTCGGTGGCGGTATTGAAGATGGCGAGGAGTCCGAGACAAACGCCAGCGTGGCGGAAGACGGGCATGGCGTAGGTCTGGTTGGTGCGGTCGCCGCGGAGGATTTCGGCGGCTTTGGTCCAGTGGATGAAGTCGGCGCTTTCGGTGCGGGCGACGAGGCGCTGGTCGGTTTTCATGCGGGTGATGCCGACATATTTGTGGAGTTCGGGGGACCAGAACGCGTTGTTGTGGGTAACGCCGGGGACATTGATCTCGGGGCAGAGCGTGGGCGGGCTCCAGCGAAGTCCGTCAGGGGAGAAGGCGACGGCCATCTGCCGTATGGATTCGGCGGCGCGGGCGAAGAGTTTGAATCGGCGGGCGGGGTCCGGGTCGAGGGGGTCGAGGAAAATGCCGGCACCGTGGGGGCGGCGGGCGACTAGGTTGTTGGACTTGGAGCCGGCGAAGTCGAGGAGGCCGAGGGCGGGCTTTTCCCAAGTGAGGCCGTCGCGGGAGGTGGCGTAGCAAATGCCCATCTCGCGGTCGCGGGGTTGGTAGCGTTGGGTGGTGCGGCGGGCGGGTGGAGTTTCGGTGACTGCGGGGTCCACGATGAAAGGGCTGTACCAGCAGTGGTAGCGCTGGTCTTCCGGGTGGTAGGAGATGTTGGCGTAGAGGTTGTCGAAACGAACCTCCCAAGGCTGGTCTTCGCGGAACAGGGGGTTGCGGGGATGTTTGGTGACGGTGCCGAGCCGGAGTTCGGCGTGGTCGGTGTGCGCGACGATGCGGGAATCTAGGAACAGGTAGCGATCCCGGTGGGGCAGGGGCGTGGTTTCCGCGGCGGGGAGCAGGAGGGAGGATAACAGGAGGACGGCAAGCAGGAGGAATTTCATGATGGAGCGGGGAGGCGTGGTTTCTGTTTGACCGCGGCGTGGAGTGGGGGCGAGGGGTGCCGGAACGGGACCGAACGAGGGGGTGCGAAGGCCGGGAGGCGGTCAGCTTTTGGTTTCGCCGGGGGAGCCGGGGTCGGCGCCGGTGATCTTCTTGAGGTCTTCGGCGAGGAAGCGGGTGACGTCCTTGAACTTGGGAATGTTGTCGGGGTTGATGGCCATGAGGAGTTCATGGGCCTCGAGGCAGGTGCGGGAGACCTGCTCCTTGGTGGGGGCGGTGGCGTTGGCGGGGACGGATTCGAACTTGGTGAAGTCAGGGACGGGTTGGGAGCAAATGCCGAAGAGGTGGGAGACGCCAAGGTTGTCGAGCAGGTCGAGAATGCGCGGGGTCGCGTTAAGGAGCTGGATGAGGCAGTCGCCCGTGCCGGATTCCGCGACCTTCAGGGCGAGGCCAGCGAGGACACCGAGGAAGGTGCTGTCCATGAGGGGACAATCGGACAGTTCGAGGGCAAAGGCGTGGGAGCCGCGCTGCTGGAGGCCGGCGACGAGGTCTTTGAAGGCCGGGCTGGTGTTGAACGTGGCGCGGCCGGTGATCTTCACCAGGACCAGCCTGTCGATGATCGCTACCTGCATGGTGGCGGTCTGTGAGTTCATACTAGGATTGCAACGCTCGCCGGAATTTCGCTGGCGGGGAGCTTTCTCAGAATTGCGCCGGCTTCCAAGGATGAATTTGGGTTCACAGTGACGGCGTGACGGCGGCGGGGGGCGGAATTACCAGCGGCGGGCCGGGGAGGTGGCCGGAGCCGGGGCGCGCTGGGGGCGGTCTTGATTTGGCCCGGCGCCGATGATGCGGGTGATAAGTTGTTGCAGGAGGAGATCCTCGGCGACGCCGCTGGAGACGAGTTTGAGGTTGCACTCGAGGAGGAGGTCCATGGCGGCAACGAGTTCGGCGGAAGTGTAGTTGGAGGCCTGCTGGGTGGCGCGGAAGAGCGGGTATTCCTTGAGTTCGAGGCCGGTGGTTTTGCTGTCTCCGCCGAAAAGGTCCGGCGGCAGATTGGCGAGTTGGGATTTGAACGTGTTGTAGTTGGCCGAGGGGCGCAGATGGCCGGCGGCAAGGAGTTCCTTGGCGAGAATCAGGGAGCGGACTTTGGAAATGAGGCCGTAGAGGAAGCCGATGGTGCTCTTCTGGCGGTCGAACTTCATCTCCCAGAGTTCTTCGTCGAGGACGCGGAGGGCGAGGGGAAGCTTCCGGTCGCCGAGGGCTTCGCCGAGGGCGAAGGCGCGGGCGTGTTTGTTGCGGGTGACAATGGCGCTGACGTCGGTGGCGGTGATTTCGGGCCGGCTGCCGGCGTAAAGGGTGAGCTTCTCGACTTCGGAAGCGAGTTGGCGGGCGTTGGGGCCGACGGTTTCGATGAGCGTGGCGAGGGCATCGTCCGTGATCTCTTTCTGCGCGGTGCGGAACTGGCGGAGGACGAGATTCTCAGCCTTGGCGCCCCAATCTTTGTCCTCGAAGGAGAGGCCGGCGAAGACTTCGAGTTGGCCGAGTTTTTCGACGGTCTTGTAGAAACCGCGGCGGCGGTCCACGGCGGTGGCCGAGATCAGGAGGCGGACATTGGCCCAATCGAAGGATTTGAGTTCCTCGGTGAGTTGGGCGACGCCGGCGGTGACGTCCTTGGATTCCGAGGTGCGGTCGGTGGCGAGGAAGTTGCAGTCTTTGAACCAGACGACTTTGCCGCCGCCGAAAAACGGGAGCGTTTGCATGGCCTCGCGCAGGCGTGAGAGCGCTTTGGTGGCGTCGCCGGCGTTGCCCGCGGTGGCGTCGATAGTTTCGTGGTCCATGCCGCCCACCTCGGCGCACCATTTTTGGAACAGCTCGCGTGCGCGGTTCTTGACGGCCAGGTCGTCGTCGCCGAACAGCAGTACGAGGGGTGTGGTGGCGGTGGCGGCGGGTGGCATGGGAGGGGCTGCGGGACGATGCGTTCGGGGACTGACGGGGAAAGTCGGAGGATTGGTGTGGGGTAAGCGCGGGATGCGGGTGGTGACGGAGGCGGAGAACGACGGGGGTTATTTGTCCGAATCGGTGCCGCCGCTTTCATTGATGCGATCGAGAACCTCGGTCATGTCCTCGACTTTCTCAAAGAGGCGGGAGGCGACGTAAATGGGCCGTTTTTGAGCGCACGCGAGGGCGAGGCAATCGCTGGGACGGGCGTCCACTTCGACGATCTTTTTTCCGAGTTCGTTTTCCTGGGCGAGGATGAGGCGGGCGTAGTAGGTGGACTGCTTGAGGTCGGTGATGACGACCCGCTCCACCGCGATGCCAAAGCCCTTGAAGACGTCGTTGACGAGGTCGTGGGTGAGCGGACGTTCCTTTGGCGTGTCGCGGAGGAACATGCCGATGACGGCGCCCATATTATGCTCGACCTGGATGACGAAGACTTTCTCGTCGTTACCGAGGAAAATCGCACAACCACTGTTGGCGGGGAGGATGCCGCGGATCTTCACCGGGACGACGTCTTTCTTCATGCGGAAAAGATTACGGGCGGGGCGCAAAAAGACAAGCGTGGGGCGTGGTGGCGGCGGTTGGCAGGGGGAGAAAGGGCGGGCTCGATTCGATCGCGAGGCCGCAGGGCGCGGTGCCCCCTCGCCGGGGCGGGTCGTGGGGACGCGGGCGGAGAGATGACAGCGAAACGCGGGCGCAGGCGTCTTGACCGACGAGGGGCGGGAAGGTCGCGGAGGCAGGAGCGGGCAAGGCCGGTGAAGGCTGTCCCCGCACGGGCGAGGGCGCTGCGGATGCTTCCGGAATTGAATTGGCGACCGGAAGCGGAACACAAACGGCGGATTTCAGCCGGCGCTTTGAAAAGGGAAAATGGCTTGCAGCACGCGGGGAATGGATATTAGTTTCCGCCCTCGTTCGATGCGGAGCGTCGGGTCGAGGCAGGTGTCGGCGGTCGCTCGATTTCACTTTGGGTGGGTTGGTAGCTCAGTTGGTAGAGCAGTGCCCTTTTAAGGCATTGGTCCCGGGTTCGAGTCCCGGCCAACCCACCAGTTTTCCTCAAGGTAGAATGTTTTTTCCGGCTCTCACTCCTGCAGGGGTTTGCGTGTGATCGTGTGACGCAGGGGTTTCGGCCTCGGGGCTGGGCTTGCAGGTTGGCGGCGGGCGGGGAGAATTGACGCATGGATTTCAATCTGGCCGGGCAAACGGTGGCGGTTTTCGGGTCGGCGCGGGGCATCGGGCGCGCAATTGCGGCGGAGTTTCTGCGGGAGGGGTGCCGGGTTTTTGGCTTTGATCGGGAAACGGATGTGGCGGCGGCGCGGCCGGGCGGGTTGAATTTCCAAGGGGATGTCACGGTGTATGGGCAGGTGCGGGCGTTTGCAGGGGAATGTCGAGAGGTGGATCACGTGGTGTTTTCGGTTGGTGCCGGTTCGGGAAAGTTCGGCTTTCCGTTCTGGAATTTGGAGCCGGATGATTGGGCGCGCGTGTTGGAGATCAATCTCCTCGGAGCGGTGAATGTCGCGCACGCTTTTGCGCCGAAGTTGGTGGCGCGGGGGAGAGGTTCAATGTTGTTTCTGGTGTCGGTGGCGGGGCAGATCGGGTCGCAGACCGATCCGCCGTATAGCGCGGCGAAGGCAGGGTTGATCAATTTCATGCAGTGTGCGGCGCGGGACCTGGCACCGCACGGAATCCGGGTAAATGCGTTGTCGCCGGGCATGGTAAGGACGGATCTTAATGAATCGGTGTGGCGGGCGGGACAGGCGAGGTTGCCGGAGGCGGAGCGGAGGGATTATGGAAGTTGGGCCGAGGAGAAGATCCGCAAAGTGTCGCCGCTGGGGCGGTGGCAGACGCCGGAGGAAATGGCGGCGATGGCGGTTTTCCTGGCTTCCGATCACGCCCGGAACATCACGGGGCAGACGATCAACATCGACGGCGGACAGGTGATGCACGCGTGAG
>CAZUUP010000242.1:0-8384 GCA_964623105.1 uncultured Akkermansia sp. | reverse complement strand
GGCCGAGGCGATTGCGTGGGACGTCGGCGGGGAAGGGCGGGAGCGCGGAGAGGCCGCCGGGTTCGACGCGGTCGGTGGGTTGCAGAAACTCGCCGCGGTTATGGATGAAAGTCGGGCGCGGATTTTCGGTAGGACGCTCGCGCAAGACGAGCGTGGTGGGATGCACGGGGGGCTTGCGCAGTTTATCAATCTCGGCGCGGGCGGTGGCGAGTTCGGGCGCGGTGAGGAGAAATTGCTGGCGCAACTGCTCGCGATGGGCGGCGGTGAGTTGGGCGTCCGGGAGGCGCAGAAGGCGGGCGATTTCGTCGGGGAGGTCGGTGGCTTCGGCCGCGCGGGATTCCGTGGTGACGGAGATGCGGAAGCGTCCGAGCGAGCAGGCGTAGTGGCGGCCGAAGAAGAGCTTGAGATCGAATTCGCCGGCGTCGGCGAGCGGCGTGGCGAGATTGAAAACGGCGACGTGGCGTTCACCCATGCGCTCGAAGACGCCCCAGCCGGTTTGGAAATCGCCGTCGATGGCGAGCGCGGCGGAGGATTTGTTTCCGCCGAGCCAGATCTTCGCGTAGTCCTGTGAAGCGGAGGCGAGCTTCACCTGCTTGCCGCCGGCGTGGAGTTGAAATTCGCCGAGGAAGAAATCGCCTTTCGGCCCTTCGTAATAGGCCATGCCGGGGCCGTGCGCAGGGAGGCGGTCGTCGGGCAGCGCCTCGAGACGGATGGCGGTGATGCCGCGCAGATCGGTGCGGAACTTGAGTTCGTAAGTGTCCTGTTTGCTGGTGTCGCCGCTGGCGAAAATCGAGTCGTCGGGCTGCACGGTGAGGAGCGGAAGATTGGCTTTGGCGGCGACGGGACGGAGGAGGGTCCACGCGACGGCGCGCGCGCGTTCCCGCTCGATCCACGCGGAATATTTGGCGTCGAGATTTTCGCGGGAAGTGAGCGGCGGCTTGGATTTCTTATCCTCGGGAAACTTGGCGGGAAGTTCGGCGAGGAGCTGTTCGAGTTTTTGCGCGTTGGTTTTGGCGCGCTCGGCGGCATCGGGCGCGGGGAGATCGAGGTCGGGTTCGTCGGCGTTATTGAGCGCGGCGAAGACCTGATAATATTCGCGCTGCGGGATGGGATCATACTTGTGCGTGTGGCATTGCGCGCACTGGAGCGTGAGGCCGAGCCAGGTGGTGCCGGTGGTGCCGACGCGGTCGGTCATGGCGTGAAAACGGAACTCGAGCGGGTCGATGCCGCCTTCCTCGTTGAGCATGGTGTTGCGATGGAAACCGGTGGCGATGCGTTGCTCACGCGTGGCGTTGGGGAGGAGATCGCCGGCGAGTTGTTCAATGGTGAAGCGGTCGAAAGGCAGGTCGTTGTTGAACGCGTTGATGACCCAGTCGCGCCAGGGCCAGATGCTGCGCTGACGATCTTTTTCGTAGCCGTTGGTGTCGGCGTAGCGGGCGAGATCGAGCCAGCGGCGCGCCCAGCGTTCGCCGTAGTGTTTGGAGGCGAGGAGGCGGTCCACGAGGTCCTCGTAGCTGCGCGGCGAGGCGTCGAGGACGAAGGCGTCGATCTCCTCGACGGTGGGCGGCAGGCCGATGAGATCGAGGAAAACGCGACGAACAAGCGCGTAGCGGTCGGCGGGCGGGGACGGCTGGAGACCGGCGGCTTCGAGGCGGGCGAGGACGAAATGGTCGATGGGATTTTTGGGCCAGCGTTCGTTGAGCACGCGCGGGAGCGGCGCGGGCTTGGGCGCGACGAACGCCCAGTGGGGCCGGTATTCCGCACCGGCGGCAATCCAGCGGTGGAGGAGTTGTTTCTGGGCGTCAGTGAGCGGGTTCTTGGTCTCCGGCGGCGGCATGAGGTCGGCGGCGTCGGTGGTGGTGAGGCGGCGGATCAGTTCGCTTGCGTCCGGTTTGCCGGGGACGATGGCGACCTTGCCGGACTTGGCGGGGCGCAGGGCGTCGTCGCGAAGATCGAGGCGGAGTCCAGCCTTGCGGGTCTTTTCATCGGGGCCGTGACACTTGAAGCAATGTCTCGAGAGAAGGGGGCGGACGTCGCGTTGGAAATCGACCGCAGCGGGGGAGTTGGCGGCGGCAGACAATTCGGCGGCACGCGCGGCAATGTGCGCGAAGACCCAACTCAGGAGGATGGACGCGAGCATGAGCGGAATCGCGGGGCGAACGTTCGATGAACTCATGCGGGTGAGGATACCATTGCGGACGTGATTTCCAATCGCAGAACGCGGATGGACGGAACCGCCGCCAGCGGAACGGCCCGGCGGGCCCCACGGGCTCGAAGGCAGGCCGGGGAGCGTCGGGGCGGTGAACGGGGCGGGGTTACCGCCCGATCAGTTCGGCGAGCGGGACGACGGCAACGTTCTCAGCAAGGCGATATCGGCGGGTGCCGGGGTAGAGGACGAGGAGTTCGTCGAGTTTGAGGTCGGCGAGGGCGGAGCGCATGGAGGGGGTTAACGTGGGGGCATCTGTGCGTTTGCACTCGATGCCGATACGCCGGCCGCGTTGGAACAGGAGGAGGTCCAGTTCCGCGCCGCCGTGGGTGGCCCAGTAGTAAGCGTCGTCAGGGCGGAGGGCTTTGAGGACTTCTTCGATGGCGTAACCTTCCCAGGAGGCGCCGACCTTTGGGTGGTGTTCGAGGTCGCGCGGAGTGGCGATGCCGAGGAGGGCGTGGAGCAGGCCGGAGTCGCGGACGTAGATTTTGGGAGCTTTGACCTGACGTTTGCCAAGGTTCTCGAACCACGGCGGGAGCTGGCGGATCATAAACAGGCCGGTCAGGAGGTCGAGGTAACGACGGACGGTGGCTTCGCTCAACGCGAGGGCGCGGGCGAGCTCGGCGCCGTTCCAGATCTGGCCGTGGTAGTGGGCGACCATGCTCCAGAAGCGGCGCAGGGCGACGGCGGGGATATGCAGGCCAAGCTGGGGCACGTCGCGTTCGAGGAAGGTCTGGATAAACTGGCGGCGCCACACGAGCGAGCCGGTTTCACTGCGGGCGGTGTAGGCGAGGGGGAATCCGCCACGAAGCCAGTGGCGGGATTGGGTGCGGGGGCCGAGATCGCCGAGGCGGAGGCCCTCGAGGGGCAGAGTCTCGAGGCGACCGGCGAGGGATTCGGAGGATTGGCGGAGAAGTTCGGGGGCGGCGCTGCCGAGGATGAGAAAGCGGGCGGGGAGCGGGCGGCGGTCGGCAAGGACGCGCAGGAGCGGAAACAGTTCCGTGCGCCGTTGGATTTCGTCGATGACAACGAGGCCCTTGAGGGGGCGGAGCGCGGTGTCAGGCTGGGCGAGCCGGGCGAGGCTGGCCGGGTCTTCAAGGTCGAAATAGTTGAGCGAGTCCGGGGCCACGAACCGGCGGGCGAGGGTGGTTTTGCCGCATTGGCGCGGGCCAAGGAGGGCCACAATCCGGCTGCGACGCAGGGCGGAACGGATCAGCGCAAGATCGGTCGGGCGGTCAATCATGCCGGGAGAGTAACCTTGCAATTCCGTCATGCAATGAAGGATTTTCAAGGTAGTCGAATCTTCAGAAAATCGGCGCAGAAGAATCAGAGAAACGCAATTCCGATCAATAATCCCATGGTTTTTGAACACCTCGATGCCCCGGACAAACGGCCTGGCGCACGAAACCGCGTCAAACCGTTGAACACAAGGGGGCGCATTGCGTTTCGGAATCTTTACGCGGCGATTGGGGGCTTTCGATTTGCGGAAAAACGGTGCGTCCGGGTCGCAGGCGGCGGCGGAAGCGGGGCAGGGTTCGGGCACGGAACGACCGGGCGCGGGTTCGTGGTCCGTGGTAGTCGGAGGCGGCGGGTGCGGTGTTCTGCATGACGGTGATGACGATGGACCGTTGGAAGGCAGGGCTCCGAACCAGCAGCGAGACGGGATCGGCCTTGGATTTGCCGGGGGCGGCGCGCAGATTCGGGCGTTGATTTGATGAACCGGTTTATTTCAGGACAACGGTGGATGAGCGAGGCCGAGCCGGAACTCGGGCTTGGGGCGGTGCTGAAACTGGCGGGCGCGACGGTGACGGTGAGTTTCGGGGCGTCCGGGGAGGTGCGCACTTACGCGGTGGAGCATGCGCCGCTGCGGCGGGTGCGGTTTCAGCCGGGCGAGGTGGTGAAAAGCTCGCGCGGAGAATCGCTGAAGGTGGAGTCAGTGAGCGAGCGGGAAGGTCTGCTGACGTACCATGGCGCAGGCGTGACATTGCCGGAGGCGGAACTGGCGGACGCGCTGGCGTTCGCGTCGCCGGAACAGCGTCTGTTAAACGGGCAGACGGATCCGAACGAGGCGTTTGAATTGCGGAACGATGCGTGGCGGCACTGGCATCGCATCCGGCAATCGCCGTTGCGGGGTTTTGTTGGGGGTCGGATGGCGCTGATCCCGCACCAGTTGTACGTGGCGCAGGAGGTGACGGCGCGGCGGCATCCGCGGGTGTTGCTGGCGGACGAGGTGGGTTTGGGGAAGACGATCGAGGCGTGCCTGATACTGCACCGGTTGTGGCAGACGGGGCGGGTGGAGCGGGCGCTGGTGCTGGTGCCGGAATCGCTGGTTCACCAGTGGTTTGTGGAGTTGCTGCGGCGGTTCAACCTCTACTTCAAAATCTTCGACGAGGAACGGTGTGTGGCAATCACCGGTACGGAGACCGCGGCGAATCCGTTTCTGGATGACCAGCTCATCCTGTGCAGCGTGAACTGGCTGGCCGGGAACGAGAGGCGCGGACGCGAGGCGGCGGCGGCCGGGTGGGATCTGCTGATCGTGGACGAGGCGCATCACCTCGGATGGACTCCGGAGGCGGCGAGTCCGGAATACGCGCTGGTCGAGGCGCTGGCGCGGGGAACGGGCGGCGTGTTGTTGCTGACGGCGACGCCGGAGCAACTGGGGCAGGCGGGGCATTTTGCGCGCTTGCGACTGCTGGATCCGGACCGGTACGCGGATTTCGGGGAGTTTCAACGGGAGGCGGAGCATTTCCGGATTGTGGCGCAGGTGGCGGACGAATTGCTGGCGGGGAAAACTCCGGACCACGCGGACCGGGAGGCATTGTTGCAGATCTTCGCGACCGAACCGGAGAGCTTCCGGCGGCGGGTGGCGGCGCTGGACCTGGCGGATGCGAAGGAGCGGAAGGCGCTGCTGGCGGAATTGGTGGACCGGCACGGGACGGGGCGGGTGATGTTTCGGAACACGCGGGCGGCAATTGCGGGGTTCCCGCGGCGGGTGCCGGACTTGGTGGCGTTGCCGGCGGGGAAGGAACGCGGGCCTCTGCTGGAGCGCCTGGCGGAGGAATTTGCGGCCGATGTGGCGACGGGGCCAGCAGCGGTGGTGCGGTTGGATTTTGCCAATGACCCGCGGATCGCGTGGCTGGGGAGTCTGCTGCGCGAACTGGGCGAGGCGAAGGTGCTGCCGATCTGCCGGACCCGGGCGAAAGTCGAGGCGATCGACGAGGCGTTGCGGCGGCGGATCAACGTGAAGTCGGCAGTGTTCCACGAGGCGCTGACGTTGATACAGCGGGACCGGAACGCGGCGTGGTTCGCGGACGGGGACGGGGCGCGGATTTTGTTGTGTTCCGAGATTGGCGGCGAAGGAAGGAATTTTCAGTTTGCGCACCATCTGGTGTTGTTTGACCTGCCGCTGGATCCGGAGGTGCTGGAGCAGCGGATCGGACGGCTGGACCGGATCGGGCAGACGGCAGACATCCGCATTCATGTGCCGTTTGTGGTGGGAAGCGCGCAGGAGGTGCTGGCGCGGTGGTATCAGGCGGGGCTGGATGCGTTTGGCCGCAGCCTGCCGGGCGGCAGCGAGGTGCGGGAACGGTTTGCGCGACAGGTGAGCACGCTGGCGCTGGATTACCATGAGACGGAGGACGCGGCGGGGTTGGAGGAGTTGATTGCGGAGGGGAGAAGTTTTGTCACTGAGCTGGCGACGCGGCTGGCACAGGGGCGGGACCGGCTGCTGGAGTTGAATTCTTTCAATGCCGAGACAGCGGGGCGTTTGGTGAAGGAAATTGCGGGCGTGGATGGCGACGCCTCGCTGGAGGAGTTTCTGATCCGGGTGTTCGACGAGCGAAGCATCCGGGCGGAGGCGGTAACAGGGCGGACATTTATGCTCGGAGGCGGGGATCTGGTGGTGGAGAATTTTCCGGGATTGCCGGAACAGGGGTTGATCGTGAGTTGCGACCGGGCGACGGCGCTGAGTCGCGAGCACTTTGGCTTTTTGACATGGGATCACCCGGTGGTCGGTGGCGCGATGGATGCGGTGCTGGGGGCCGAGCGGGGAAATGCAGCGTTCGCATTGTGGGAGGATGAGCGGACGCGCGCGCTATATGTGGAGGCGGTGTTTGTGCTCGATTGTCTGGCGCCGACGCGGCTGCACGCGGACCGGTTTCTGCCGGCCACACCGGTACGCATGGTGGTGGATGCCCAGTTGAAGGCGGCGACCGGAATATTGAGCGCCAGCAAGCCGCGCGGGCCGCTGCGGGATCTGCCCGGGCATCGGTTGCTTGCGCGACCGGAACTGGCACGCACGCTGGTGCCAAAGATGCTGGCGCGGGCCAAGGAACTTGCCGACGAGGCGGTGGCGGGAATTGTGTCGCGGGCGGTGGCGGGGATGGAGGCGGAACTGGATGGCGAAATTGCGCGGTTGATGGCGCTGAAGGCGGTGAACCGGCAGGTGCGCCCGGAGGAAATCGAATTGGCGCGGGCGGAGCGGGTGGAACTGGGCCGACACCTGCGAGAGGCGCGCTTGCGACTGGATGCCGTGCGGGTGGTATGGCGGGGACCGGCGGAGTTTTTCGAGGATTGAGGCGCGTGCGGAAGGCGATCCGGACCCAAATCAGAGAGGCTGGCGCCGACGCGTCGCCGGACGCGCATGGGGACCTTCCCCGCGCCGTTGAAAATGCAGAAGCCCCGCCGAATGACGGCGGGGCTCTGAAAAGAAACGGTCGCCGCCCCGTCGGGCGGCGACCACGTTTTCCGCGCCAGCGCGGCGGGGCGGACGTTGAGACGCCGCCCCACCGCAGTGGGCAAGCTCAGATGAACTCGTTGATCAGGTTCTCGAGGAACTCCTGCCGGCCGCTTTCCAGCTTCGGCTCGCCCTTCTTGAGGATGTAGGCCTCGAGGCTCTTGAAATTCGCCTTGCCGCTCTCGATGTCCGCACCGATGCCCGAATCCCAGGTGCGATACCGGTTCTTCACGAAGTCCGCCAACCGGCCGTCCGCACGGATGGCCGCGGCAATCTTCAAGCCGCGCGCAAAGGCATCCATGCCCCCGATGTGCGCGTGGAACAAATCCACCGGCTCGAAGCTCTCGCGGCGAACCTTCGCATCAAAATTCACCCCGCCCGTGGTGAGCCCGCCATACTTCATGATGCTCAGCATGCACTGCGTGGTGAGATAGATGTCGGTCGGAAACTGGTCGGTGTCCCAGCCCAGCATGAGATCACCCGTGTTGGCGTCGATGCTGCCAAGCGAACCCGCCGCGCCGGCGACCTCGAGTTCGTGCTGCATCGTGTGACCTGCCAGCGTTGCGTGGTTGGTCTCGAGGTTCAGCTTGAGATGGCCGAGCAGGTCGTATTCCCGCAGGAAGTTCAGGCACGCGGCGGCATCCGAATCATACTGATGCTTGGTCGGTTCCTTGGGTTTCGGTTCGATGTAGAACTGGCCCTTGAACCCGATCTCCTGCGCGTAATCCACCGCCATGTGCAGGAACTTCGCCAGATGCTCCAGCTCGCGTTCCATGTTCGTGTTCCACAGCGTCGAGTATCCCTCGCGGCCGCCCCAGAAGGTGTACCCTTCCGCCCCGAGTTCATGGCTGACCTCGAGCGCCTTTTTCACCTGTGCTGCAGCATAGGCAAAGACGTCCGCATTGCAGCTCGTCGCCGCGCCGTGCATGTAACGGGGGTGGACGAACAGTTGCGCCGTGCCCCACAGCAACTTCGTGCCGGTGCGCTTCTGCTCCTGCTTCAGCACCTTCACCACCGCATCCAGATTCTTGTTGGATTCCCGCAACGTCGCGCCATGCGGGGCCACGTCGCGGTCATGGAACGCGTAATAAGGCGCCCCCAGCTTCTCGACGAACTCGAAGAAACACCGCGCGCGCGCCTGCGCCTGCGCCACCGTGCCCTCACCCAGTTCCCACGCCCGCTGCGCCGTCCCCCATCCAAACATGTCCCCGCCGGCGCCGCGCATCGTGTGCCAGTAGACCACCGAGAAACGCAGGTGATCCCGCATCGTCTTGCCCTCGACCACTTCGTCGGGATTGTAATGCTTGAAGGCCAGCGGGTTCTTGGATTGCGGACCTTCATACTTGATGGCCGGGATTTCAGGAAAAACAGCGCCCATAAAATTATTCTAAAACTATTGTTTGAAACTATTGTTCGTTTATTCGTCGTTTTACCGCGAATGGC
>CAZUUP010000241.1:0-8428 GCA_964623105.1 uncultured Akkermansia sp. | reverse complement strand
GGTGGCCCGTTGGGCCGAAAATATGGTTTGCATCCGGCGGAGGGACGGCTTATACGTCTGCGTGTCTTAGGTCCAACCGCCGGTTTCAATGCGTTCGCGCGTAAGGCGGTTCTCCCAAATGATTTCGACTGTTCGGGGGATTTCATTGGGTTCACTTCCAGGCGGTTCCCGTTCTGACAGCGCTTTATGAGCAAAGAGAGTAACACACCGGAGTATGGTTCCGGTTATCTGGAGATTTCGGAGAAGGGTTTTGGATTCCTTCGTTCGAAGGAGCACGGATTTCACCCGCGGCCGGCGGACATTTTTGTCACTCCGGACACGATCAAGCGGAATTTCCTGCGGGAAGGCGCCTTGGTGGCCGGCATTTTGCAACCCCCGCACCGGGGCAGCAGCCCGCAGTTGCGGGAAGTGGACAAGGTGAACGAGGTGCCGTTTGGGGAATACACCAAGCAGGTGCGGTTTGAGAATCTGACCTCGATTGATCCGATCGAGAAGTTCCGGCTGGAGACGGCGCCGGATGTGATGGAGACGCGGATTATTGACGTGGTGACGCCGATTGGGAAGGGGACGCGCGGGCTGATTGTGGCGCCGCCGCGCACGGGCAAGACGACGATTTTGAAGCAACTGGCCAATGCGGTGACGGCCAATCACCCGGAGGTTTATGTCCTGGTGCTGCTGATTGACGAGCGGCCGGAGGAGGTGACCGATTTCCAGCGGTCCGTGAAGGCGGAGGTGGTGGCGTCCTCGAATGATCAGGATTTGGAAACGCATGTGCGGCTGTCGCGGTTCATGATTGAGCGCTGCCGGCGCATGGTGGAGGCGGGCAAGGACGTGATGGTGTTGCTGGATTCCATCACGCGGGTGGCGCGGGCGTATAACAGCGTGCATGGCGGAAGCGGCCGGACGATGTCCGGCGGCGTGGACGCGCGGGCGCTGGAGATACCGCGCAAGATGTTTGCGTCGGCGCGCAAGATCGAGAACGGCGGTTCGATGACGATCATTGCGACGGCGCTGGTGGACACGGGATCGCGGATGGACGAGCTGATTTTTCAGGAGTTCAAGGGCACGGGCAACATGGAGTTGGTGCTGGATCGGAAGCTGGCGGACCGGCGTCTGTATCCGGCGATTGACATTCCCAAGAGCGGCACGCGCAAGGAGGAGAAGCTTTTCACGCCGAAGAACATCGAGCCGATCCGCAAGCTGCGGCGCATGATGGTGGATTTGAATCCGGTGGAGGCGATGGAGACGTTGCTCGGGGCTTTGAAGAAGCACAAGACCAACGACGAGTTGCTCGCAAAGCTTGCGACCTGAGCGGGCGGCCTGGGCCGCCGGTGGTGCCGGCATGAAGACGCGGCGGAAGCGGAAGGAGACACTGGTGCGCGCGCGTTCGCGTCCGCCGCTGGACCGGATGTTGCAGATTCATCAGGCGATCCAAGCCGGGGGATATCCGAATGCGACGGATCTGGCGAAACGGCTGGAGGTGAGCGTCAAGTCGATCCGGCGTGACGTGGTTTTCATGCGGGACCGGTTGGGGTTGCCGCTGGAGTATGACGGGCGGCGGTGGGGGTATTATTACACGCAGGAGGTCAGTTCATTTCCGGCGCTGCAGATCACCGAGGGAGAGTTGTTTGCGTTGCTGGTGGCGGAGAAGGCGTTGCAGCAGTATCGGGGCACAACCTTCGAGAAGCCGCTGAAGAGCGCATTTCAGAAGATGGCCTCGTCCTTGCCGGAAACAATCTCCCTGAGTCTTTCGGAGTGGGACCAGAGCATTTCGTTTCGGACCAGCGTGGAGCCGGTGCTGAAGCTGGAGATTTTCGACACGATTGCGCGCGCAGTGAGCGGGCATCAGCAACTGGCGATCACGTATCGGAAGCCGGGTCAGCAGGAGGGTGAGCGCAGGGTGGTGGATCCGTATCATCTGGGCAATGTGAACGGGGAATGGTTTTTGTTTGCGTATGACCATTTGCGCAGCGGGGTGCGGACGTTTGTGCCGGCGCGGATCGAGTCGGTCGCGTTGACTGGGAAAACGTTTGTGCGGCCGGAGGGTTTCTCGGTGGAGCAGCAGTTGCGCGGCAGTTTCGGGGTGCGCTCGGGCGAGGGGCGTTACGAGGTGGTGTTGCAATTCGATGCGCGGGTGGCGGATTACGTGCGGGAGAAGCGCTGGCATGGTTCGCAGCAGTTGCGGGATTTGCGGGACGGGGGGGTGGAGTTGCGGTTGCAGCTGTCGAGTCTGGTGGAGATCCAGCGATGGATTCTGAGCTGGGGTGGGGACGTGGTGGTGAAGGCTCCGGCGGAATTGGTGAAGTCGTTGCGGGAGGCGGCACTGGCCATCGCGCGCAACCATCGGGCCTGAGCGGAAAAGGGCGGATCAGTGAGGTTCGTTGGCGGCGGTTCCGGTCGGGTCCGGGGACCAGTGGCGGGCCTGGCGCTTGAGACCGATGGCGCGGTTTCGGCGGGAGACCGGGCGGGTATCGGCGGGCAGATGAGGTTGGAGGAAGGGCGGAGGATCGAAACGCCCGGCGCGTTGCCAGTCCTGCCAGAGGGCTTCGGCGACGCGTTGGGGCGGCATCTGGCGTTCGCTGGTCAGGAAATCGAGCAGCAAACCAGCAAGGCGGTCGAGCGCGATCCCGTGCTGGCGCCCGATGCGGGCGAAGATCCAGTCGCTGAGTTGGAGAAAGGTGTGGAACGGGGATGCGCCACCGGACCAGAGGAGGGGAGTGGTGTTCACGAAGTTTCCGCTATTGGCGATCAAATCCCAGTAGCGCGCGAACCGGCGGAGGCGTTGCAGGGTGGCGAAGTCGAGGAGCTTGTTGGCGAGAATCTCGTAGGGCGGGGAAGCGTGGTAGAGCATCTGCCATTCGGCATCGTGCCGGATGATCGGGGTGCCGCGGAGGCGTTTGAGTATGCCGACCTGGATCTCATGGGGGCCGAGGAGAATGAGTTGATCGAAGCCGTTCGCGAAGCTTTCGAGTGATTCGCCGGGCAGGCCGACGATGAGGTCGGCGGGGATGTGGACGCCGGTGTGTTCGCGCAGGAATCGGAAATTGTCCGCCAGCCGGGCGTAGTCCTGACGGCGGCTGATGTTGCGGGCGGTGGCGTCATCGAAGGTCTGGATGCCGACTTCAAACTGGAGTCCACCGGGAGGGAAGCGGGCGATAACTTCGCGGAGGGCGTCGGGCAGCCGGTCGGGTATCATTTCGAAGTGAAGGAACATGCCGGGGCGCCAGCGTTGAAGGAAGAATTCGAGGATCGCACGGCTGGTTTGCAGGTTCAGATTGAAGGTGCGGTCCACGAATTTGAACTGGAGCAGGCCGCGCGCGAGCAGGCGTTCGAGCGATTCGAGGAGCGCGGGCAGGGGGAAGGCGCGAACGGGGATGTCGAGGGAGGAGAGGCAGAATTCACACGTGAACGGGCAGCCGCGTGAGGCCTCGACGTAAACTACCCGGTGGGCGAGGTCGTCGTCGGAGTAAAGGCCGTACGGAAGTGCGATGCGGGCGAGGTCGGGAAGTTCGGCAGGGATGATTTTGGCGGCGGGCGGAGTGCGGGCGAGAATCTGGCGGCAGACTTCCGCGAACTTCAAATCGGCTTCACCCGTGATGACGAAGTCGGCGAGCTGGACGATGGCCTGTCCGTCCGTCTCGTAGCTGACTTCGGGCCCGCCGAGAATGACGGTGAGGTCGGGGCGAACGCGCTTGAGGATGGCGATCACCTCGGTCGAGGGGGCGACGTTCCAGATGTAGATTCCGAACCCGACGATGCGGGGTTGGGCGGCGAGGATGGCTTCGGCGATGTCGAGGGGGCGCTGATTGATATCAAATTCGGCGAGGGCGGCGCGGGGGGCGAGATCGCCGAGGTTGGCGTGGAGATAACGGAGGCCGAAGGCGGCGTGGATATATTTGGCGTTGAGCGTGCTGAGCAGTATTTCCGGCATGGCGGGTGGTGCGGTCGGTTTGGCTGGCTTTGCCAGACCGAACCGGTTGCGTGAGTCCGGATGAAAAGCCGAACTACGGGAACCATGGTAATTGACTTTGACCCGGTGCGCTTGTACTTTTTCACACACTAGCAAACGCACCGGAACACCGAGATCACTGGCACGAATTGTGGCTTTTAAAGACGATTACCTGATCGATACCCTGGCGGACATGGGGTTGGTGACCAACTCCCAGTTGGAGGAGATCCGCGCAGAGGCGGAGGCCTCCGGGGTGGGGGTGGTGGACCTGATGTTGACCAAGAAATTGGTCTCGTCAGCGGATGTCACCCAGGCGCGCGCGGTGCAGTTTGGCGCGGAGGTGGTGGACCTGGCGGGCATGCGGTTTGACAAGGAGACGCTGGATTCCATTCCTCGGCATGTGGCCAAGCGCTACCGGGTGATACCGTTGTCCGTTACGGATTCAAAGATTGTGGTCGCCCTGACGGATCCGTCGGACTTGGACACGATCGACAGCCTGCAGCACCTGCTCAAGAAAGAGGATTTTCAGTATCGCGTGGCGTCGGGCGAGCAGATTGACGCGGTGCTGAACAAGTATTACGGGTCGGCGGACGAAACGGTGGACAAGATGTTGCAGGACATCACGTCGGGCACCGTGAACATGGAGGAGTTCCAGCAGAACTCCGCCATGGGTTCGGATGCGGACATGGACGTGGATTCCGACGCGCCGCTGGTGAAACTGGTCAACACGATCATCTCCGAGGCTTTCAAGTACCGCGCGTCTGACATTCACATCGAACCGCTGGAGCAGCGGTTGCGGGTGCGTTATCGCGTGGACGGTGTGTTGCAGGAGGTGAACAACCCGCCGAAGCGTTTGCAGGGCGCGATTGTCAGCCGTATCAAGATCCAGTCGGGCATGTCCATCGCCGAGAAGCGGATTCCGCAGGACGGACGCATCCAGCTGATGATCGGGAACAAGCAGGTGGATTTCCGTGTGAACTGCCTGCCGACGGTGCATGGCGAGAGCATGGTGCTGCGTATTTTGGACAAGAGCGGCATCAAGCTGGGGTTGGCGCAGTTGGGATTTTTGACCGACGACCAGCAGACCTTCGAGCGGTTGGTAGGCATGGCGGACGGGATCCTGCTGGTGACGGGGCCGACCGGTTCCGGCAAGACGACGACGCTTTATTCGTGCCTTAACTACATCAATCGTCCCGACCGCAAGATCATCACCGTCGAGGACCCGGTGGAATATCAGCTGGCGGGCATCAATCAGGTGCAGGTGTCGGAGGCTTCGGGCCTGACGTTTGCGGTGGCGCTGCGCGCGATGCTCCGCCAGGCGCCCAACGTCGTCATGCTGGGGGAAATCCGCGACTTGGAAACGGCGACAATCGCGATCAATGCGTCGCTGACCGGGCACCTGGTGTTTTCGACACTGCACACAAACGATGCGCCCAGCGCGGTGCAGCGTCTCATCGACATCGGCATCAAACCCTTTCTGGTGGGGGCGGCGTCGCGCGGGTTGATCGCCCAGCGTCTGGTGCGGAAGATTTGCAAGGGGTGTGCCGCGCCGCACATGCCGACGGATGCCCAGCTGAAATCCATCGAGGTGGAACCAGAAAAGCTGACGGGCGCCAATTTCATGAAGGGCGTGGGCTGCGCGGACTGCAACAAGAAGGGGTACCGGGGCCGGTTTGGAATTTTCGAGATTTTTGTGATTGATGATGCGGCGCGGAAGCTGGTGTTCGAGAAGGCGTCAGCCGTCGAGATTCGCAATCACGCGTTGAAGTCGGGGATGCGGTCCCTGCGGCAGGACGGGGCGCGGAAGGTGATTGCGGGCATGACGACCGCGGAGGAGGTCATATCCGCGACTACCAGCGACCATTGACGCGATGCTGAACGAAAGGGTGTAAGTTATGCACGTTGAGAACCCGAATCTGAACCGTTACCAAACGCGATAGCCCATTATGTCATACTCGATGTCAGATTTGTTGCAGTTGATGGTGTCCGAGGGGGCGGCGGACTTGCACATCCGTGTAGGCATTCCTCCCGCGTTTCGCTCGCATGGCGTGCTCGAACGCGTGCAGGGTCCGGACCTGACGCCGGAGGACACGGAGGAACTGGCGAATTCAATCTGCTCGGAGGACCACCTGCATCAGGTGAAGACGAAGGGAGGGGCGGACTTCGGGTTTGCATTTGGCGAACTCGCGCGCTTCCGCGTGAGCTGCTTCAAGGAACGCGGCAACTTCGCGCTGGTCTTGCGGCAGATTCCAAACAAGCTGCTCACGATCGACCAGATCGGCCTGAACAAGGACCTCGTGATGGGCCTGCTGCACAAGGCCCGCGGCATGATCCTCGTCACCGGCCCGACTGGTTCCGGCAAATCGACCACGCTGGCGTCGATGATCAACATCCTCAATGAAACGAGCGATCACGCGCACATCATCACGATCGAGGACCCGATCGAATTCTACCACAAGCACAAGAAGGCGGTGATCACGCAGCGGGAGGTGAACATCGACGTGCCGAGCTTTGCCGAGGCGTTGCGACGTGCGCTGCGGCAGGATCCCGAAGTGATCCTGGTCGGCGAGTTGCGCGACTTGGAGACCATCGAGGCGGCGGTGGGCGCCGCCGAGACGGGCCACCTTGTCTTTGGCACGCTGCATACCAACTCGGCCGCGAAGACCATCGACCGTATTGTGAACGCGTTTCCGACCAGCGCGCAGGAGACCATCCGCATTCAGCTTTCCACGGTGCTGCAGGCGGTGATTTCCCAGATGCTCATCCCGCGTTGCGACAAGCCGGGCCGTGTTGCCGTGCATGACATCATGGTCAACACGCCCTCGATCTCGGCGCTCATCCGCGACAACAAGACGTTTCGTATTCCCTCCGACCAGCAGACCGGTTCGAAATACGGGATGCAGACACTCGACAGTTGCCTGGTCGAGAAATACGTCAAGGGCATGATCGCACGGGATGAGTGCATCAACCGCGCGCTCGACCCGATTTCGATGGTGGCCAAGCTCCAGGAAGTGGAGGCCGAAAAGGCCAACGACGCGAAGGAGTGATCTGAATGGCGGACATACTTTCCATTCCCCTGCTGGTGCTGGTTCGCGAGCGAGGCTATGCGGACGAGACGCAGTTGCTGGCCATCGAGGAGGAACACAAGAAATCCGGCAAGCCGGTGACGCAGTTGCTGCGGGACAACCAGATTTTGGATCTGGACACGCAATTGCAGATGATGGCCGAGCATCTGGGAACGGAAGTGGTGCCCAATCTTCAGGATGTCGTCGTACCGCCGGAAGTGATCAGCATTGTCAACGCCTCAACGGCCAAAATGTATCAGTGCCTGCCGATCGAGGCGCATGGCAACGCCGTGCGGGTGGTGTTCGCCGATCCGCTGAATCCTTCGTTGATCGATGAATTGAGCTACATCGTGCGCCGGGAGATTCACGTGGTCGTGGGCGACCCGGTGGCGGTCGTCAAGTTGATCGAGAAGTATTACACGGAGACGGAGAACTTTGATGACATCCTGAAGGATCTCGGGGCCGACGAGGTGAAGGATGTTACGCAACCGACGGAGGACGAGGCAGCGGCCGAGGAGTTGATGAATGACAACGCGATTGTCAAATTCGTCAACTTGGTGCTTTTTCAGGCGATCAAGGACCGCGCCAGCGACATTCACTTCGAGCCGTTCGAGGATGAGTTCAAGATTCGTTACCGGGTGGACGGTGCGCTCTACGAAATGGCGCCGCCGCCGAAGTATCTTTCCGTGCCGGTGAGTTCGCGTTTGAAGGTCATGGCGAACCTGAACATTTCGGAAAAGCGTCTGCCGCAGGACGGGCGCATTTCCACCACGGTGGGGGGCCGCCAGATCGACTTTCGTGTCTCGACGCTGCCGACCCGTTTTGGTGAATCGGTGGTGTTGCGTGTCTTGGACCGTGGCGCGATCAAACTGGATCTTGAGGCACTCGGCATTCCGAAGGACGTCTATGAGTCCATGGGAACCATCATCGAGCAGCCGAACGGTATTTTCGTGGTCACCGGGCCGACCGGTTCCGGCAAGACGACGACGCTTTACGCCTGCCTGCGGCGGATCAACTCGATCGAGGTCAAGCTGCTGACCGCCGAGGATCCGGTGGAATATGACATCGAGGGCATCATGCAGGTGCCGGTCAATGAGGCGTTGGGGATGACGTTTGCCAAGGCGCTGCGGGCGTTCCTGCGGCAGGATCCGGACATCATCATGATCGGGGAAATGCGCGATTTGGAAACGGCCCAGATTTCGATTCAAGCCTCGCTGACGGGACACTTTGTGCTGACCACGCTCCACACGAACGACGCGTGCGGCGCGGTGACCCGGCTCATGGACATGGGGGTTGAGCCGTTCCTCATTTCCTCCAGCTTGATGGGGGTCGTGGCGCAGCGGTTGGTGCGGACGATATGCAAGGGCTGCCGGTCCGCTTATGAACCGACGGGGAGCCAGTTGTCGATGTTAAA
>CAZUUP010000240.1:0-8442 GCA_964623105.1 uncultured Akkermansia sp. | reverse complement strand
GGAACGCGAGGTGATCAAGGAGGAACCTGCGATGTACGTCGACCGGCCCCAGCACCACGGCCTCGAACTCCTCAATCAAACCCTCTGGCCCAACCAGCCCCTCGGGCGTCCCCTCATCGGCACCGCCCGGACCCTGGATGCCTTCCGGCGCGAACACTTTCTGACATTCCTGCGGCAGCACTACGTGGCAGCCAACACCCTCGTCGTCCTCGCCGGTCCCGTCACCCACGCCGGCGCCCGTCGCGCCCTGGCCGGATTCGCCGCCCGTGTCAAACCCGGCGTCCGCTCCGAATTCACCCCCGCCCTTAATTTCCAGCAAAAGCCCGTCCTCCACCTCCACACCCGCAAAACCGAGCAGACCCAGATGGCCCTTGGCATCCGCACCTGCTCGCGGCACGACGACCGCCGGTTCGCCCTGCGACTGCTCAACACGCTTCTCGGCGAGAACATGAGTTCGCGCCTCTTTCAGACCATCCGCGAAGACCGCGGCCTGGCCTATTCCATCTACAGCTCGCTCAGTTTCTTTGCGGACACCGGCGACATCACGATCGCCCCCGGCCTCGACACCGACAATCCCGCCCCCACGCTCCGGCTCGTCGTCCGCGAACTGCGCCGCCTGGCCGGGCGTCCGCCCTCCGCGGCCGACCTGGCCCGCGCCCGCGACTACGCCATCGGCCAGTTCGACCTCAGCCTCGAGAGCACCGAAAACCAGATGAACTGGCTCGGTGAAACCCTCCTGGGCCACGGCAAAATCATCCCGCCGGCCGAAACCAAAAACGCCCTCGCCGCCGTCACCCCCGCCCAGATTCGCTCCGTCGCGCACGATTTTTTCCGCCCCGACCGTCTCAACCTCGCCCTCGTCAGTCCGCTCAAGAAGATCGGCAACCTCGGTCGCTACCTCGATTTCAAAGACCTGTAACTCCCACCCCGTCTCCCGTTCCCGCCATGAACCCCGCCGCCCTCGATTCGTTCATCGCCCGTGTTCAAGCTGCCCGCGCGGTCGGAGAAATCTTCGTCGCCGCCCGCCCCTTCGATCCCCATCTGCCCGCCACGTTCCCGGAGCAACTCGATGCCCTCACTGCGTCTGTTAGCCTGCAACCCCTCAGCGACGGCTGGCGTGAAATCGACGAAACTAACGCCCGCGCCATCCTCCACCGCATCCTCGACAAGGACCTTCCCCACGGCCGCCGCCTCATGACCACCAAGGCGTCCGACGCCTTCATCGACGAGCTGTGGGCCGATCTTTCCGCCCCGCGCCGGCACTTCACCAACGCCAAGTTCGCCGGTCGCGCCATGCAACTCGTCAGTTGGAACCCCATCACCAGCGCCAAGTACGACACCGGTGTCCTTAGCGCCAGCAGTGACTCCCTCACCCTCCTGTGGGCGGCCGATGACGACTAGCCTCCCTCCACCCGTGCCCGGAACCCCTCGACCGTCCTTCCCCTGGCGCTGGGTGCTGGCGTTGCCGCTGTCGGCATCTTCTCCGCGTTCCATTCGTCTTGGGAAAGCCTGTCCCCGAGGCCCCCAGTTTTTCTGCCGGCAAAATCTCCGCCCGATTGGACACCCGGCAAATTCTCGCTAAACTAGGAACATGCGGCCGGTCCTTCTCGAAATCACTCCGGGGCTCTCTCCGGAGGCCCTTGTCGCCCGGCTCCACGGCGAGCCCGGCCTCGTCCTGCTGCGCTCGAACCTCTTCGACTTCCCCCAGGCCCGTTATTCGATCGTTGCCGCCCGCCCATTTCTCACCCTGCGCTCCTTCGGTTCCCGCTGCGAACTCGTCCACGACGGCGCCGGACACACGCAGTTCGGCAATCCCTGGCACATCCTCGATTCCCTCGTGGCGCGCTACGAACTCCTGGACGAACTCGACGTTCCCTTCCCGCTCGGCGGCTGCTTCGGCTACTGGGGTTATGATCTAAAAAGCTTCGTCGAGCCCCGGCTCCCCCGACGCTCACTCAACGACCTCGAACTGCCCGACTGCCACGTTGGCTTCTATGCCAGCCTCGTCGTCTTCGATCACCGCCTCGACAAGGCGTGGATTGTGGCCACCGGCCTCCAGGTCGATGGCTCCCGCACTGCCGCCAACACCGCCGCGCAGCTCGAATTTTGGCAGCAGCGGATCAACTCACCGCCCGCGGCAGCACGCGAACCCGTCCGCCACGCGCCGCCACCGCTCGCCCATAAAGGCGGCGCCAACTCCGCAACAGCCGCGGACATCACCTCCAATTTCTCCCGGGCCGAACTCATCCGCCGCATCGAGACCGCCCAGCGCTACATCCGCTCCGGTGACATCTATCAGGTCAATCTCTCCCAACGCCTCCATGCCCGCTGTCCGTGGTCGGGCTGGGAAATGTATGAACGCCTCGCGGACGTCTCGCCCGCGCCGTTCAGCGCCTTCCTCGATTGCGGTGATTTCCAGATCGCCTCCTCCTCGCCCGAAATGTTCCTCCGCCTCAGCGGTTCCGGCATCCAGACCCGGCCCATCAAGGGGACCCGCCCGCGTGACCCTGATCCCAACCGCGACGCCCAGTTCACCTACGAACTCCAGACCAGCGCCAAGGAAATGGCCGAACTGGTCATGATCACCGACCTTCTCCGCAACGCCCTCGGCCGCGTCTGCGAATACGGCTCCGTCCAGGTTCCCGACCTCGTCCGGCTCGAACGTTTCCCGCAGGTCCAGCACCTCGTCTCCACCGTGGAAGGCCGTCTCCGCCCGGACGTCACCCACTTCGCCGCCCTGGCCGCCTGCTTCCCCGGCGGCAGCATCACCGGCGCGCCCAAGATTCGCGCCATGGAAATAATCGACGAACTTGAACCCCTGGCCCGCGGCCCCTACACCGGCTGCCACGGCTACCTGGGCTTCAACCGCGAGAGCCAGCTCGCCATCACCATCCGCACCGCCGTCTGCAAACCCGGCCACGCGTGGTTCCACGTCGGCGCCGGCATCGTCGCCGACTCCGTCCCCGCCGCCGAATACGACGAAACCCTCGCCAAGGCCCGCGGCTTCCTTGCCGCCCTCCGGCTGGCCCAGCCCGTCGCCGTCGTCCGCGCGGCAGTTCACGAGTTCTAGCATGGATCTGCTGTGGCTCTGCGGCTTCGCCTTCCTCGCCGGCCTGGTGGATTCCGTCGTTGGTGGCGGTGGGCTCATCCAGCTTCCCGCGTTGCTCCTCCTGCTCCCCGCGCCGCTCGCCGCCGCCATCCCCGCCGTCTTCGGCACCAACAAACTTTCCTCCATCTGCGGCACCTCCATCGCCGTCATCCAATACGCCCGCCGCATCGCCATCCCCTGGCGCATCGTCCTGCCTGCCGCCGCCACCGCCTTTGCTTTTGCCTTTCTCGGTGCCCGCGTCGTCTCCCTGCTTCCCAAAGACCTGCTGAAACCCATCATCCTCGCACTGCTCGTCCTCGTCGCGTTGTGGACCTACACGCAAAAAAACTGGGGCCAGCTCCACGCTCCCAAACTCACGCCGCGCGCCGCCCTGGCGTTCGCCGTGCTGGTCGGGGCCGTGATCGGCTTCTACGACGGCTTCTTTGGCCCCGGTACCGGCAGCTTTCTCATCTTCGCCTTCATCGGCCTTTTCGGCTTCGATTTCCTCAACGCCTCCGCCGGAGCCAAAGTCGTCAACTTCGCCACCAACCTCGCCGCGGTCATCTACTTTGGCGCCACCGACAGCATCTACTACGCCTACGCCCTCCCGATGGGTGCCTGCAACATCCTCGGTTCCCTCGTCGGCACTCGCCTGGCCATTCTCAATGGCAACCGCTTCGTCCGCGCCTTCTTCCTCTGCGTCGTCGCCGCCATCATCGCCCGCCTCGCCTACGACATGGTCCGTTGACTCCCGCGCTCTTCGCCACTCAGTTGTTTCGTCGTTGAGCGTTGAACTTTGAGTTTTTCTCGGTTCAGTCCCCCGGCTCGGGCAAATGCAGCTTCCCCTCCCGCTCCAGCCGGATCAGCTCCGCCGTATAGCCCAGCCGGAAATTCGGATACTTGAACTGATATCCCAGCTCCGCCTTTGCCCGCCGGTTCTGCACCCGCTTCTGCGTCAGCCCGCGTTTGCGCCCGGCATTCTCCTCCTCCGTTGCCGGTGGCGGCATCGGCTTCCCCGTGGACTCGGCCAGGAACCGGTAAAACGTCAACTGCGTCACCGGCTCATCATCCACCGCGTTGTAAACCTCGCCCGCCCGCCCGTTCTTCAAGGCCGCCAAGATCATCCCGACCACGTCATCGCGATGGATCATGTTGATCAGCCGGTCGCCCTTCCCATGTATCCGCGCCTCATCCTTCAAATACTGTAAAAACAAATGCCCCCGCTCCGGCCCGTAAATTCCCGCCACCCGCAAGATCACCGCCGGCAGCTTCCGTTCCCGCGCGGCCGCCAGCAACAAACCCTCCACCTCCACCAGCACCCGGCTCGTCTCGCTCGCCGGCGCCGTCGGCGACGACTCCTTCACCGGTGATCCATCCGTCTGCCCGTAAACACTCGTGCTGCTCGTATAGACAAACTTCACCGTCGGCCCCGCCGCCAGCCACTCGATCAGATTTCGCGTCCCCCGCAAATAAACCTCCCGATACTCCTCCACCCCGCCCTTGCTCGACGACACCGTGTTTACCACCCAGTCAAACGGTCCCGGCAACCCCGCCAAATCCTCCGCCCGCGAAATGTCCGCCACCAACGGCTTGATCCCCGCCGCCACCAACTCCTCCGCCCCCGCCGCCGACCGCCGCACCCCGAACACCTCATGCCCCGCCCGCACCAATTCCGCCCCGAGCGGCAAACCGACATATCCGCAGCCCAAAATCAAAACGCGCATCCCCAAACCCTGCCAGTCCCCATCGCCAAAAGAAAGCCCCGCCCGCCCACCTTGCGCTCCCCGGAGCGCCCAGCCACCAAAGAGAGCAACGCCACCCGCTTTGGAGTGCGGTGACTCGTCACCGCTCTTGCGTAGGCGACTTGTCGCCGTCGAACTGGGACCGGCGTGAATGTGCATCGGAGCGTCCTTAGCTCGCGCCAGCGGTGGCGTGCCGGCACGACCGGCGCTCCCAGCACCTTCGACGGCGACCAGTCGCCTCGATAAAGCGGTGACCAGTCACCGCACTCCAAATGCCAAGGCGCCGAGTCCACACCGTGCCCGGGCGGCAGCTCTGGAGTACGTTGCCTTGTCGTCGTCGAACTGCGAGCAGCTAGCTCCCACGACCATAATTTTCCCTGCACGCCTGCCTCGCCAGCACTCTCATTCCACTCACTTCCCACCCGCTTTTTCCGTCTGCTTGTTCCGAATGCGGTCCAGCCAACTCTTTGCAATTTTCGCATGTGGATGTTCCGCGCCCAGCTTGTTGCGCAATCCCTGCTCCGCCCGCACCGCCAACCGCTCCGCCTCCTCCAACCTGCCTTGCACATGGCGCAATCCCGCCAGATTGACCACTGAGACGAGCGTGTCCGGGTGCTCCGCGCCCAGCACGCGCTCGCGAACCGCCAGCGCCCGCCGATAAAGCGGCTCGGCCCCGGCCAGATCGCCCTTGGCTTGCAGCAACAGGGCCAGATTGTTGATGCTGCCAAGCGTGTCCGGGTGTTCCGCACCCAGCACGCGCTCGCACACCTCCAGCCCCCGCCGAAACAGCGGCTCGGCCCCGGGCAGGTCGTTCTTGGCCCGCAGCAACGCGGCCAGATTGTTGACGCTGGTGAGTGTGGCCGGGTGCTCCGCGCCCAGCACGCGCTCTTGGGCCTCCAATGCCCGCCGATAAAGCGGCTCGGCCCCGGCCAGGTCGCCCTTGGCCTTCAGCAACAGGGCCAGATTGTTGACGCTGGTGAGGGTGTCCGGGTGCTCCGCACCCAGCACGCGCTCGCGGACCTGCAGCGCCCGCCGATACATCGGCTCGGCGCCGGCCAGGTCGCCCTTGGCATACAGCAACGCGGCAAGATAGTTGACGCTGGCGAGCGTATCCGGGTGCTCCGCGCCCAGCACGCGCTCTTGGGCCTCCAATGCCCGCCGATAAAGCGGCTCGGCCCCGGCCAGGTCGCCCTTGGCCTCCAGCATCGCGGCCAGATTGTTGACGCTGCGGAGCGTGTCCGGGTGCTCCGCGCCTAGCACGCGCTCGCGCACCGCCAGCGCCCGCCGCAACAGCGGCTCGGCTTCTTCCCGATGGCCTTGGAAGTAGAATAATTCCGCCAGTTCGTTGACGCTGGCCAGAGTATCGGGGTGTTCGAGACCGAGGGTTTGTTCGCGGATGGCGAGATTCCGCCGCAGTAATGGCTCGGCCCCGGCGTAGCGGCCCAAGTCCACCAGGATTCTCCCGATGCGGTCACGCACGGCGCAGGCTTCGGCGGTTTTTTCCTGCCCGGCGGTTTCGTGGTTGCGGAGGGTTTCCTGAAACAACAGCAGCGCTTCCTCGCGTTCGTGGTAGTTGCGGTAGGGAAGCGGCTCGCCGGAGCTTTGCATGGCTGGCGTGGTGGTGCTGGTGGTCCAACCAGCTTCTTCGTCGGCCTCGGTGAACTCGAAGGTGTGAGCCCGCCAGTGCCAGAGGTCGGGGGCCTGGCGGATGAGTTCGCGGTAGGCACCGTCGGTGACCCAGAGGAGGAGCGGACAGGGGCAAAGGCGGGGAAAGGCGTCGCGATGGAGATTGGCGTTGTGGAGGATGGCGCGCTCGTCGCGAAGGATGGCGCGTTCGGCCTCGTTCTCGGGAAGTCCGGCAATGGCATGGCCGAGCACGGCGTCGAGTCCGAAGACAGCGACGGCCCGGCGCTGGCCCGCAGGGGTGGGCAGGGTGGCAAGGTGTTGCTCGAGGTCGCGCAGGAGGTGACGGGTGGGATGTTCCTTCAGGTCAAGGGTAGTGAGGAGGACGCCAGCCTCGGCGAGGGCGAGGCGGAGGCGTTCATGGATGCGGTCGCGGACGGCGTGGGAGCGGAAGAGGGCGGCGTTGAGCTGGAAGCCGGGCTCGCGGGAGAGGGCGATGACGGCCCCGCGGAACTCGCGCTCGGGGTCGGGCGGAGGGTCAGGTGGACTGGATGTGGGCGCGGGACTTTCGGAGGGCATTGAGGGCTTCGTGGAAGCTGGCTATGGGGAGAATCGCGGGGTGGACATCATACCAAGTGTCCTCGCCGTTGTATTGGAGGACGCTGCCGCAGGCGATCATCTCGGCGAAGCGGTCTTTGAGGGCCTTGATGTCCTCGCCTTCCGGCTCGCGCTTGGTCAGGTGAATCTGGGCCAGAAGCGGGTAGTAGTGGTTACCGGGGGTGAGGGCGCGCTCGAATTCGAGGCGGAGCTTTTTGACGGCCTTGGCGGCGGCGGGGTGGTCCATCGTGGACTTGTTATCCACCAAGGCGCTGAGCTGGGCGTCGCCGATGAGCTTGAGGAGGTCGCGCAGGCTGCCGCCGGAGGCGATACACAGCTCGCGGGCGACCGCGGGGGACTCGAACACGGCTGCGAGGTCCATGCGGTGCTCGATGATGGCGAGCAGCCCGGCAAGGGCGGCTTCGTTGAAGTCACCGTTTTTCCGGCGGGGTGCCGGGATGGGCATGTAGAAGGTTTTGTAGGTGGAGGAGTCGAGCCGGTAGGGTGCGAGCTGAATTCCCAAGGGTGCGGTCCAGATGAAGAAACCCTTGAGGCCGCGCAAGACCTGCCCGTGCTCGAAGAAGAGGCGCTTGGCCGGTTCGGGGAGGAGGCGGTCGAGGTTGTCCTGAACGATGAGCAGGCAGTCGGATTTGGACTGGGCGCGTAATTGTTCGCGGGTGTGGTCCAGGAAGCTGTTGACCCGGGCGACGAGGTCGGTGGTGTAGTTCTGGAGTTCGCGGCGGTATTCTTTGCGGCGGTCGGTGCTGCCGCTGATGGTGGCCTGGATGCGGAGCATGGACTTCAGGCGGAGGACGAGCCAGTTGGCGTCGAGGCCGACGCTGCTTTCCGCCTCCGTCTTTATCTCGCTCCTGTAGTTGTCGCCCCAGACGATGGTTCGCTGGTCAAACCACGCAAAGACGGGTTCGGTTTTGGCGCGGTCGAGGGAGATGCCTTGGGAGTGGAGCTGGGAGGCGACGCGTTCGACAAGCCAGAGCAGGAGGTCGGTGTAGTCGGCGTCGTTTTCGAGGGCAGGGTCGAGTTCCAGATGGACAGGGGTGAAAACCTTCGCGAGGTCGCCCTCGAGCCGTTGCAACTCGGTGGTCTTGCCGCCGCCCCGCGGGCCGACGAGGGCTAGGTGAACGGTGGTCGCCCCGCGGCGTTGGGAGAGTTCGAGATGTTTGCGCAGTTCGGCGAGTTGCTCGCCGCTGCGTGCGGGGGAGAGATTCACGTACCATTCACTCGCGGAGGAGAGCGGCTCAGGCGAGAGGACGTCCAAGACGGCCTCCAGCGAGGTTGCGCGCGTGATGTTGCTCATTACGACTGGCATTCATGCCACGCGGGCGGAGGGCGGGCAAGCTTCGTCCGGTATTTTGGCGGGTTTGGGAACGTTCC
>CAZUUP010000239.1:0-8495 GCA_964623105.1 uncultured Akkermansia sp. | reverse complement strand
GCGGCCGGTGAGGTTGAGGACGCTGTTGACGGATTCGGAGGGGTGGTGGATGAGGAGGCTGCCGCCCTTGGCACGGAGTTGTTTGTGGAAGGAGATGAGCAGGCGGATGCCGGCGGAGCTGATGTACTCGACGCGGGAGAGGTTGAGGGTGATGTAGCGGGCCCCGGCGGCCACGGCGGCGTTGATGGCCTTGGTCAGGTGCTCGGACCAGTAGGCATCCACGCGTCCGTGGATTTTCATGTTGGTGGTGTCGGCGACGGTCTTCTGGTCAATATCCATAGCTCAACTCAAATCTGGGCGGTCGGGTGGGCGGAGGGCTGGCGTGGCGTTTGCGTGCGGAGGGGCCGGCTTAAGGGCGGGGTTTTCCCTGAAAGCACCGGGCAGGGCTGAAATTCCTTCGGTCGCACGTGAAAGCTTTCCCTAGTTTGGGGACCAATCTCCAGAAAATTAATGCTTCTGCCATCGGTTTACCCGGTGTTTGATTCCGGGGGCGAAGCACTGACGACATGCTCAACTACCTATTCATCGGACTTGGGAGCGCGCTGGGCGGGATGGCCCGTTACTGGCTGGCGGGAGTGGTGGCGCAGCGTTGGGGGGATCCGTTCCCGACGGGAACTTTGTTGGTCAATGTCACGGGGTCGTTTGCGATTGGTTTTTTTGCTGCATTTGCGGAGGGGGAGGGCGGATGGGCGGGCGGACCGCTGGCGCGAAACTTTTTCATGTCGGGGCTGTGCGGCGGTTATACGACGTTTTCGTCGTTCAGCCTCCAGACGTTGAATCTTGTGCGTGAGGGGGCGTGGTTTTACGCGGGATTGAACGTGGTGCTGTCGGTGGTCCTTTGCTTGCTGGGCGTCTGGTTGGGGTATCTGTCGGCACAGTGGGGCAAGCGGTGAAAGGAGCAGCCATGGCGAAAGTACCGGTCCCGGCAAACATCCGGCTGCGCGGCGTGCGGCAGAACAACCTGCGGGGGTTCGATCTGGAACTTCCGTTGGGGCGGTTGGTGGTGATCACGGGGTTGAGCGGTTCGGGCAAGAGTTCGCTGGCATTTGAAACGTTGTTTGCCGAGGGCCAGCGGCGCTACATCGAGACGTTCTCGCCGTATGCACGGCAGTTTTTTGACCGGATGGACAAGCCGCGGGTGGACAGCATCGAGGGCATTCCCCCGGCAATCGCGATCGAGCAGCGGAACTCGGTGAAGAGCACGCGGTCAACGGTGGGGACGATGACCGAGTTGTGCGATTACCTGAAAATGCTGTGGCCGCACCTGGCGGAGTTGCGCTGCCGCCGGTGCCGGCAGACGGTGCGCAGGGAGCCCCCACAGGTGGTCTGGGAGACGTTAAGGCGGGAAGTGCGGGATGGGCTGGAGGTTCAGATTACGTTCGCGCTGCCGCTGACGGAAAAGCTCTCGCTGGCGGACTCGCTAGAGTTGCTGGCGCGGCAGGGTTACCAGCGCGTTTTGGCGGGGGGGCGGGTGTTGCGGTTGGAGGAGGCGCTGCCGGTTTTGCAAGCGGAGAGTCCGAAAACCTTGGTGGTGGTGCAGGATCGGATGCGGTTGGAGGAGGGGACGCGCGCGCGTTTCGTCGAGGCGTGCGAGCAGGCGTATCATTTTGGCAAGGGGAAGCTGGCAGTGCGCGCGGGGGAGGTTTCCGGAGGAGTGGAGATGGGGCGGCAGGAGCGGATGTTTTCCGCCGGGTTTCACTGCGCGACGTGCGATCTGGATTATCGCGAGCCGACGCCGGCGCTGTTCAGTTTCAATCATCCGATCGGGGCGTGCCCGGCTTGCCGTGGCTTTGGGCGGACGATCAGCATTGATTACGGGTTGGCGGTGCCGGATCGATCGAAAACGATCGCGGAAGGAGTGGTGCGACCGTGGCTGAGCGGCACGGGGGCGGAGAGCCAGGCGGATTTGCTGAAGTTCTGCCGGGTGCGGAAAGTGCCGGTGGACGTGCCGTTTCAGGAGCTTCCGCGCGAGGTGCAGGACTGGGTAATTCAGGGGGATTTGGATTATGGCAAGGACGCCGCGCATGAATGGCCGCGGGCCTGGTATGGGGTGAAGGGATATTTTCGGTGGCTGGAATCGAAGTCTTACAAGATGCACGTCCGCGTGTTGTTGGCGCGTTATCGGGCGTACACTGTCTGTCCGGAATGTCGGGGGCGGAGGTTGCAGCCGGAGGCGCTGCTGCACACGGTGCGGTTTGCGGCGGCGGAATTGGCTGGCGCGGGAGTGGCGTTGCCAGCGGAATTGACGCTGGCGGATTTCTACGAACTTCCCGTGGACGTGGCGCTCGCGGCGGTCGAAGTGCTGGGCGGGCGGTTGGGCGGTGCGGAGCTGGTTACGGGGGCGCCGGGGGGAAGAAGCAGGGGTTCGGAGCTGGCGGTGATATTGACGGAAGTGCGGGGGCGGCTTGGCTACCTCGTGGAGGTGGGGCTGGGATATTTGACGTTGAATCGTCCGACGCGTTCGCTCTCGGGGGGCGAGACGGAGCGGGTGAATTTGACGACGTGCCTGGGTACACGGTTGGTGAACACGCTGTTTGTGCTCGATGAGCCGAGCGTGGGTTTGCATTGGCGGGACACGGGGCGGTTGGTGGGCATTTTAAAACGGCTGCGGGACGCGGGGAATTCGGTGGTGGTGGTGGAGCATGAAGCGAGTGTGATGCGGGCGGCCGATCAGATCGTGGATCTGGGGCCGGGGCATGGGGAGAGCGGCGGACAGGTGGTCTTTCAGGGGGGATATGCGGAGATGTTGCGGTGTCCGACCTCGCTCACAGGGCAGTATCTCAGCGGGGCGCGGGAGATAAAGACGCCGGAGCGACGGGAGGTTCGACTGGGCGATGGAAGCGTGGGATGGCTGCGAATTGCCGGTGCGAACCGGCACAACCTGCGGGGCTTGAACGTGGACATTCCGCTGGGGCGGCTGGTTTGCCTCACCGGGGTCAGTGGCTCCGGGAAGACGACCCTGGCGCGCGAAATCATCCTGCCGATGTTGGAAGCGGCGCTGAAAACCTCGGCTGCATCCGGGCGGACGGCGGGGGAGCGTGAGACGACTGTCGGCGAGGAGGCGGAGGATGACGAAAAGCGCGCGGATGAGCGGGCACTGCAAGGGGCAAAATTGACGGGGCATGAACAATTGGGCGCGGTGGTGCTGGTGGACCAGTCGCCGCTGGGGAAGACGCCGCGTTCCAATCCGGCGGTTTACATCGGGGCATTCGAGGATATTCGCGAATTGTACGCGCAGAGTGACTCGGCGCGGCAGCGGGGGTTCGGGGCCAGCGCATTCAGCTTCAACTCTGCGCAAGGGCAGTGTGAACGCTGCCGGGGCGCAGGATTTGAGAAGATTGAAATGCAGTTTCTCAGCGATGTGTTCGTGCGCTGCCCGGATTGCCAGGGGAGACGTTATCGGGGGCATATCCTGGAGGTGAAGCTGGGCGGGCGAACTGCGGAAGGAGGGCTGCCGGCGGCCGCCGATGCGGAAGGTGTGGGTCCGTCAGGGAACTCGGCGCGACGGACGGGCCGGAGCAAAGGGAAATTGGGCAGCGGGCAACGAGAGCGGGCGTGGTCGATCGCGGATTTGCTGGAGGCGACGGTGGATGAGGCGGTGAGTTTTCTGGGAACGTTCGCGGGTTCCAAACCGGCGGTGCGGGCGATGGGGAAGCTTCAGCTATTGCAGGAGGTGGGATTGGGTTATCTCCGGCTGGGGCAACCGATCAACACGCTGTCGGGCGGAGAGAGCCAGCGATTGAAGCTGGTAAGCCATCTGGCGGAAACGGTGGCGGGGCAGGGCGGGGTGGGGCGGCGCGGGGAACCGGCGGGCGGGGCGGGGGCGGACAAGATTTTACGACCGAGTTTTTTCCTGTTCGACGAGCCGACCACCGGACTGCACTTCGACGATGTGCGGGTGTTGCTGGCGGTTTTCCAGCGGTTGGTCGAGGCCGGCCATTCGGTGCTGGTGATCGAGCACAATCTGGATGTCATCCGCTGTGCGGACTGGCTGATTGATCTGGGGCCGGAGGCGGGCGAACGGGGCGGGAGCCTGGTGGTGGCGGGCACGCCGGAGACGGTTGCGGCCTGTGACGGCAGTCATACCGGGACGGCCTTGCGCAGCGTTGGCGTTGGCGTTGGGGACGCGGGCAGGCGTGCGGTGCCGGTCGTGAGGGAAATTATTGCATGAGCACGCTGGGACAACTGGCCGACCTCGAGTTGGCGCGAATCATCTGGGATTACCACCGGCTGGAAAGTCCGCCGCGGGCGGTGGATGTCATCATCGGTCTGGGCAGCTACGATTTGCGGGTGGCACGGCACGCGGCGGCGTTGTTCCGGCAGGGATGGGCGCCGGTGCTGGTGTTCAGCGGCGCGCAGGGAGATTTCACGCGGGGCAAGTGGAGCAAGTCGGAGGCGGAGATGTTTGCGGACGAGGCGGTGGCGGCAGGGGTGGCGCGGGAGCGCATCCTGATCGAACCGCAGGCGACAAACACGGGGGACAATCTGCGGTTCAGCCGGCGGTTGCTCGAGGGGCGGGGGATTTGCGCCACGAGCGTGCTGCTGGTGGCGAAGTCGCAGATGTTGCGCCGGTCGCTGGCTACGGCGGCGGTGGTGTGGCCGGAGGTGTCGGCGGTGGCTGCGGGTCCCCCGCACGGGTTGGAGGAACAGCCGACGCCGGAACATCCGCTGCCGGATTTGATCAACGAGATGGTCGGCGATTTGCAACGGATCATCGAGTATCCGCGTCTGGGGTATCAGGCGCCGCAGACCGTGCCGCCCGAGGTGCTGGAGGCGTACGAAATTTTGATCGCACGCGGCTACACCCGGCATTTGATCGCGCCAGTTCCGGTTCCGCAGGCGCCCGCTCCACGCCATGTCTGACGAGAACTTGCATTTCAACTCCAGCCTGGCTGCCGACGTCATCGGCATTCATGGCGCGCGCGAGCACAACCTGAAGAATATTTCGCTGACGATTCCGCGGGGGAAGTTCGTGGTGGTGACGGGGGTGAGCGGTTCGGGCAAGAGCACGCTGGCGTTCGACCTGCTGTTTGCGGAGGGACAGCGGCGGTTTTTGGATTCGATGAGCGCGTATGCGCGGCAGTTTGTGGAGCAGATGGCGCGGCCGGACGTGGATTTGATCACGGGGATTCCGCCGACGGTGAGCATCGAGCAGCGGGTGTCGCGGGGCGGGGGCAAGAGCACGGTGGCGACGGTGACGGAGATTTACCATTTTGTGCGGCTGCTGTTTGCGCGGTTGGGGACGCAGCATTGCCCCGAGTGCGAGTTGCCGGTGGAATCGCAGAGCCGGGACGAACTTGCGCGGCGATTGCAGCAGGAGGTGCGGCGGCGGGGGGAACTGACGTTGCTGGCGCCGGTGGTGAAGAATCGCAAGGGGTTTCACACGGAGGTGGGGGAATGGGCGGCGCGTCATGGCTATGCGGAAGTGCGGGCGGACGGCAAGTTGCATGCGACGGGTGAACGGCTGCGGTTGGACCGGTTTCGGGAGCATGATGTGGAGATCGTGACCGGCGTGCTGTCGGGGCGAACGAGGGGGCCGGGCAGAGACGGGAAGACGCCGCAGGAGTTGATCGATGAAACGCTGCGGGTGGGACACGGGACGTTGCTGGCGCTGGACCGGCGGCGGGTGGTGACGGTGCATTCCACGGAGCGTGCCTGCACGGGATGCGGACGTTCGTTCGAGGCGCTGGATCCGAAGATTTTCAGCTACAACTCGGCGCAGGGGTGGTGTCCGCAGTGCCGTGGATTTGGGGAGTTGTTTTACCTGCCGGAGGTGGAGCGGGGCGCGCGGGCGGATGCGATCGAGGAGTCGTGGTTCGAGTGGCAGGAGGGCAAGCGGGAGATTTGCCCGGCTTGTACAGGGGCGCGGTTGAATCCGGTGGCCCGGGCGGTGCGATTGACGTTGGCGGAGCGGGCGGGACAGGCGGGGCGCGGCGGGCGCGTGGCGGCCGGAGGATTGGGCGAATCGCCGGGGATCGACGCGTTTGCGCGGGCGAATGTGGAGGAGGCGTTGGCGTGGTTTGGCCGGCTGAAACTGGCGGGACGCGAGGCGCAGGTGGCGCGGGACATCCTGCCGGAAATTCGGGAGCGGCTGAAGTTTCTCCGGGAAGTGGGGCTGGGTTATTTGCAGTTGGGGCGGGCGGCACCGACGCTTTCGGGAGGGGAAGCGCAGCGGATGCGGCTGGCGGCGCAACTGGGGTCGAATCTATGCGGGGTACTCTATGTGCTGGATGAGCCGACGATTGGCCTGCATGCGCGGGACAACGAGCAACTGCTGGCCGCGCTGCAAAAATTGAAGGCGCGGGGCAATTCGCTGCTGGTGGTCGAGCACGACGAGGAAACGATGCGGCGCGCCGATTATGTCATCGATCTTGGGCCGGGCGCGGGGGTGAACGGGGGGCAGGTGGTGGCGGCGGGAACGCTGGCGGAGTTGCAGCGGCATGCGGAATCGGTAACGGGACGCTGTCTGCGCGAGCAGGAGCAGAAGCGGTATCCGACCCGCGGGGTGCGGCGGTTGGTGACGCCGGGGGAAAAGCCGCGGAAAGGCGGGAAGGCGGGAGTGCAGGGGGGACCTGCGAAGGATGGAGGTGCGGGCGATGAAACGGCGGCGCGGTGGCTGGTGCTGCACCGTGCGCGGGCGAACAATTTGAAGGATTTGACGGTGCGTTTTCCGCTCGGGCGGTTTGTCTGTGTGACCGGGGTGAGCGGTTCGGGCAAGAGCACGTTGGTGCGCGATTGTTTGCTGCCAGCGGTGGCGGCGGCGGTGCGCGGGGGGCGGAACGCGGGCGGGTCGCGGGCGGGCGGCGGTGGTGGGATGCGGGTGAGCGGGCACGAGTCGTTGGGGGCGGTGTACGAAGTGGACCAGTCGCCGATTGGGCGGACGCCGCGTTCGACCCCGGCGACCTACATCGGTTTCTTCGACGACATCCGGCAGTTCTTTGCGCAGGTGCCCGAGGCGCGGTTGCGCGGCTATGGTCCGGGGCGTTTTTCATTCAACAGTGTGCAGGGGAGATGTCCGGCTTGTGAAGGGGCGGGGACGCTCAAGCTGGAGATGAGTTTTCTGCCGGCGGCGTATGTGCGCTGCGAGAGTTGCGGCGGGACGCGGTTCAACCGCGAGACGCTCGATATCCAATTGCAGGGTCGGAACATTGCCGAGGTGCTGGATTTGAGCGTGAAGGAGGCGTTGGAATATTTTGCACCGTATCCGCGGATTCGGCGGGCTTTGGAGGCGTTGCGGGACACGGGCCTGGATTATCTCAAACTGGGGCAGATCAGCCCGACGCTGAGCGGCGGGGAAGCGCAGCGGGTGAAGCTGGTGAGCCACCTGTTGACGGGATTGAAGGAAGCGGGGCCGCGTCCGGGGCGCGGGGGAACGAAGCATCTGTTCATTCTGGAAGAGCCGACGATTGGGTTGCACATGGCCGATGTGCGGCGGTTGGTCGAGGTGTTGCAGCGGTTGGTGGACGGGGGGCACTCGGTGATCGTGATTGAACACAATCTGGAGTTGATCGCCGAGGCGGACTGGTTGATTGATTTGGGACCGGAAGGAGGCGAACTGGGCGGGGCAATCGTTGCGGAGGGAACGCCGGAGGCGGTGGCGCGATGCAAGGCGTCGCACACCGGCCGATATCTGAAAGCCGTGGTGTGAGGGCGGGCGGGACTGCGGACCCGGCTACGGACTCGAGGCGGATTTGCGGAGGTCGGCGCAGATGATTTCCTGATCGTTCCGGGCGTAGATGCAGCCGTTGGCGAAGGCGGGGTGGGCCCAGGTAACGTCGCGGCCCTGGTAGGAAAGGGTTGGTTTGAGCATGGGCCAGCGGCTGATTTCTTTGGGGCCTTGTGGACTGAGGCGGGCGATGATGAGGTCGCCGTTTTCAGCCGCGAGGAAGACGCGGTCGCCGTTCTTCACGAGGTGGGCGTTGGCGCATTCGAGCAGTTCGCCGCGGGTGACCAGGGCGAGGTTTTCCCAGACGCGCTCGCCGGTGCGGGCGTCGAGGCAGCGCAACTGACCGTGATTGCAGACGCCGTAGATGTGGTCGCCCTCGAGGAGGGGAGTGGTCATGAGCGCGTTGAGATGCTGGGTGTCCTTTTCGCTGACTTTCTGGGTGCGCCAGAGAACGGTGGCGTCGGGCTTGGCGGAGTCGAGGCGCAGCATGAGCGAGCCGTTGTAAAACGAGGTGACGTAAAGCAGGTCGTCGAGCTGGCGGGGCATGGTAATCGAGACGTTCTGGCGGATGGATTGCGGCACGCTCCAAAGAGTCCGGCCGGTCTCGGGGTCGAGGGCGGCGAGGGCTTCGGGATGCCAGATGATCAGTTGGCGGCGGCCGGCTGCTTCGATGATGACCGGCGGACAGTAGCCGGGATCGCGCGCGGAGAGCTCCCGCCAGAGTTCTTTCCCCGTGTCCTTGTGGAAGGCGACGACGACGGAACCTTTGCCGCCTACCAGGCAGATCAAGCGGTCGCAATGGAGGAGGGGGTGGGCAGCGAAGCCCCAG
>CAZUUP010000238.1:0-8529 GCA_964623105.1 uncultured Akkermansia sp. | reverse complement strand
GGGATGGAGAGATGGAGAGATGGAGAGACGGAGAGAGGGGGAGAGGGGGAGAGGGGGAGAGGGGGTTATGGGGTGGGGAGGAGGTGGAGGCCGTCGATGACGACGTGGCCGGAGGTGTTGGCGTTGGAGAGGGTGATGGTGAGGGTTTTGCCGCGGGCGAGGGTGTAGGTGCCGAGGGTGTGGGTGCCGGCGGGGGCGGTGAGGCGTTGGTTGATGAAAAGGGTTTTCGGAGCTTCGCCGGCGAGGGTGAGGGTGACGGGGACTTTGGTGGCGCGGTTGGAGGCGGGCGGCGCGTAGAGGATGATTTCATAGCGGCCGGCCGCGGGGACATCGGGGGTGAAGGTGATGGTGCATTGGCCTTTGTTGGCGTCGCCGTCATGGAGGTAGCCGGAGCCGACTTTCCAGAGGACGGAACTGGATTCGGACCACTCGCCGGTTTTGGTGGCGTCTTTGTCGTCGAGGGCGAGTCCCTTGAGGGACTTGGGATCGACGAAGACACCGGTGGGGCTGGTGATGCCGGGGCCTTTCCATTCGAGGATTTGTTTGTCGGCGAGGAGGCGGGCGCGGAGTTTTTCGTAGTTCACTTTTTGCACGGGGACGTTGTCATCGATGGCGAAGGCGGCGGCGGTGGCGGCGGATTGGGCGAGGATCATGAAGACGGGTTCCATGCGGATGGAACCGTACGCAATGTGCGAGGCGGCGAGGCAGACGGGGACGAAGAGGTTGTCGCATTCGGCGGCTTTCGGGACGATGGCGCGGTAGGCGATGGGATAAGGTTTGGAGGGCGCGACCTGGACGTCGCCTTCGTTTTCGACGCGGCCGTTTTTCACGATGCGCTGGCAGTTGTGGGAATCCATGTTGTAGGCGGCGAGGCCGACGGAATCGGTGATGATCTCGAGGCCGCGGCAGTTTTTCTCGGTCATCACGTAGTCGGAAATGAGGCGGCGGGCTTCGCGGACGTACATCTGGTTGGGCCAGCCGGCGGTGTCGGTGAATTCATCTTTGGCCGGTCCCCATTGTTTCATTTCGTCGCGGAGGTGTTCGGGAACGCGCGGGCTCGTGGCCATGTAGGTGATGAAGCCGCGAATGTAATCCTCGTGCTCGCGGGCGATGCGGTCGCGCGTGGCGTAGTCGGCTTCGGGATAAGCGTAGTTGGCGCCGATGAAGTCGGTGGAGAAACCGCCGTTGTTGTTGATGTCGGTCTTGTGGTTGGGCATCCAGATCGGGTTCCAGAACTGGGCGAGCGTGGCTTTTTGTTTGGCGGCGGCGAGGGTGTCGAAGTAGCGGCCGAGGAGTTCGAAGCGGGCGGGGTCGTAGTTGGCGGGCGGGGTGACGGGCAAGCGGTTGGCGGGATCGGTGGTGAAGCAGAGGCGGTAGTTATACGCCTGCACGGAGCGGTCGCCGTCGCCGGGTTTGCCGCCGTCGCCGGGTTGGATGAAGGGGAGAAGGCCGCTCGAGGGATCGCCGAGTTTCACGTAGGGATCGACGGCGACGCGGAATTGGTGGTGCGGGGTCTGGGCGCGGATGCCGTTGAGGGTCTCGCCGTAGGTGGCGTTGGCCTCGCGTCCGATGTGATACGCGACGCCGGCCTTGGCCATGAGGTCGCCTTCGTAGGTGGCGTCGATGAACATTTTCGCGCGGAAGACGGTGCCGTTTTCCGTGGTGATCTCGGTGATGCGTGGGCCGGTTTTCTTCACGGTGGCGAGGCGTTGCAGGGTGTGGACGGGGACTTTGGCTTCGCGCAGGAGGTCTTGGAAAATGGCGAGGGCGACCTTGGGTTCAAAGGTCCACATGGTGGCGTCGGGGCCGTCGAGGGAGCTGGCGCCGGCCTGGCCGCCGCGGCGTTTGCCGAAGTATTCGGGCGCGGTCTCGAGGGTCCAGGAGGCGGGCTTGGCGTAGTGCTGGGCGATGCGGTGGTAGAACTCGCGGGAGAGGCCGCCGACCGCGGCTTTGTTCCCGATGTCGGTCGCGCCGAGGCCGCCGGTGGTGAGTCCGCCGAGGTATTTGCCGGGTTCGGCGAGGACAACGGTTTTGCCCATGCGGCTGGCATGGACGGCGGCGGCGATGCCGGCGGAGGTGCCGCCGAAGATGCAGAGGTCGGCTTCTATGACGGCAGCAGGGGCGGCGGCGGAGGTGAGCAGGAGGGCGAGGAGGAGGTGCATGGGCGGGGAAAGTAATTAGTGATTAGTGATTAGTAATTAGTGGGGAGGCGGTGATGAATCGGAGCGCCGAGCATTGCTCGGCAGGGAGGAGCGGGTACGGGGAATTTGGCAGGGGAATTTGGGGCAAAGGAATGGGGGAGGGGGAAGTAATTAGTGATTGGCGATTAGTGATTAGTGGGGAGGCGGTGGGGGGGAGGGCGATCAGAGGGAGTGCTGGGTATTGCTCGGGATGAAGGAGTGGGAGCGTTGGGGCGGGCAATGCTCGGCGCTCCGGGGATGGGTCAGGGTTTCTTCGCGGCGAGGGCGGATTCGAGGGCTTTGAGGAGGTCGGCATCGTCGGGTTCGACGGAGGTGTCGAAGCGCTTGAGGAGTTTGCCGTCGCGGCCGACGAGGAATTTGGCGAAGTTCCAGCCGACGTCGCCGGGGAGCGGGGAGGCAGGGCCGGTGAGGGCCGTGAAGACGGGGTTTTGGGCGGGGCCGGGCTTGATCTGACTTTTGGCGAAGAGGGGGAAGGTGACGTTGTAGGTGGAGGTGCAGAATTGTTTGATGGCGGCGTTGTCGGCGGGTTCCTGTTCGCCGAAGTCGTTGCAGGGGAAACCGAGGACGGCGAATCCGCGCGCGCTGAATTTCTTATGGAGCGTTTCGAGGCCGGCGTATTGCGGGGTGGAGCCGCATTGGGAGGCGGTGTTAACGATGAGGAGGACTTTGCCGGCGTAGGGTTTGAGGGTGGTTTCCTTGCCGGCAATGTCTTTGACGCGGGCGTCGAGGACGGACTTTTCGGCGGCATGGAGTGCGGGGAGGGCGAGGGTGAGGAGCGTGGCGAGGAGGGTGATTTTCATGGGCGGAATATTGCGGCGAGGGGGAGGGGAGGGAAGCGCGAAGTTCAAAGCTCAAAGTTCAAAGCTTAAAGTTCGAGGTTGAGAGCCAACGGGTAAAGGTCTCGGTCCGGCGGAAAGGGGACGAGTGGGAGGATGGTTCGGCGGTTTGGGGAAGCTGGATTTGCGTTTGGTGGAAATTTGTGGGGCCGGGACGGAGGTGATGGCGCTGAAGTTCTTAGCCGTAACGATGCCGCTGAGCCACGGATTGAACACGGACGGAACACCGACGGGACCCGGACCGGGGCGCGGCAGCCGCATCCGGGACACTGGGATGCGGCGCACCTTTTGGTGGCACGCTTGATGGGTGGATAATCCCGGACATGCGTCGCGCTGATCCGTGTTTGATCTGTGTTTCATCCGTGGCTGCTGATTTTTTCCGGCTTAGAAGAATCGGGGAGGTGGGGATAATCAGCGGCGCGGTGGGACGCCGCGGCTTACCCGAGGGGGCGGGGTGCGGGGCGCAGATTATTTTTTGAAGGCGGGGTGGTTGGGGTTGCCGGTGGCTTCGAACCAGGCGAGGAGATCGAGGATTTGGTCGGCGGTGAGGGTGTTGAGGAGTTCGGCGGGCATGGGCGAGACTTTCGAGTGTTCGCGGCGGCGGATGTCGCGGGTTGGAATGGTGATAGTGTCGGGGGACAGGGGGTTGGGGCGGAGGAGGAGTTGGGTGGCGTTCTCGCTTTCGATGGTGCCGGACAGGTCGGAGCCGTCGGCGAGGAAGAGGGTGGTGGTGCGGAATTTCTCGTCGATGATTTTCGAGGGGTCGATGATTTGTTCGAGGAGATCGCGGCGGCTGAAGCGGCTGGCGACGCTGGTGAGGTCGGGGCCGAGGACGCTGGCGGGCAGCGCGGCGTCGGCGCTGACGCGGTGGCAGAGGATGCACTGGCCTTGCACGAACGCGGTGCGCGCGCCTTCCCACGAGCGTCCGCGCGAGGCTTCGGCGAGGCGCGGGAGGAGGTCTTCCAGTTTCCAATTTTTCACGAAGACGGCGGGCGCCGCGGGGGCGACGGGCTTGGGCGGCGCGGGGGCCAGCTCGGGGGCGAGGGCGTCGCGTTCGGCGGGCGTGAGCACGGCGAGCATTTCTTTGCGGATGTCCTGGAGGGCTTTGAAATATTGGCGGGCGCCGGGAAGCAGTTCGGCGCGGGCGAGGGACTTGAAGACGGTGCGGCGGGCGTCGAGGGTCCAGCCGTTGGTGACGTAGCGGAGATAGAAGGGGTATTGGACGAGGTCTTCGGAGGCGCTGGCGTTCGCGAGGAGCGGGATGGTTTTGGCGATGACGTTCGGGGAGCGGAGATAGACGAGGAGTTCGATGAGCGCGTGGTTCACATGTTGGCGCGAATTCGGGTAAAGCGGTTCGAGCCAATGAAGACAGGCCTGGCGCTGGGCTTCGGTAGGCGCGCCGAGGCGGATGAAGACGAGGGAGAGGACGCGGAGGGCGGTGAGTTGCTGGTCTTCGGTGAGGGTTGGGAAAGGAAGTTGAGTGAATCGCTCGAGGAGGCGTGGGGCGGAGTTGGTGTCACTGGCGCGGATGAGGGCAAGCGAGAGATTGAGGAAACCGGCAGGTCGTTTGTTTGCAAATGTGAATTCGCGCAACTGGTCGATGGGGAGGCGTTCGTAGGCGGTGCGCTGGGCGTGGTCGAAGGAGCGGTCGGGGACGCGGGCGGCGACGATGCGAGGATCGGAATTGTTGATGGCGAGCGTGTTGGTGTAGGCATGCGAGGGGTTGGATTCTTTCGGCACCGTGGCGAGTTCGAGCCAGTGGCGTTGTTGACGCGCGAAGCGGATTGAGTCCGTGATTTCTTCGCCGGCGAACCGAGCGCTCTCGACGGGCTGGGTGTAGCTCACGCGGTAGAGGCCGGACTGGGTGCCGCGGCCGCCGGTGGTGAACCACAGCGCGCCGTCGGGGCCGATGGCGACGTCGGTGACGTTGAGGGGGCGGCCGGAGATGAAGAGTTCGCTGCTGCCGGTGTAGGTCGAACCGGTGGGCGTGAGGTGGACGGCGAGGATGCGTCCGTAGGCCCAGTCGGAGATGAAGAAGGCGCGGCGGTATTTGTCGGGGAAGCGGGCGTCGTAGCCGAAGGTGACGCCGGTGGGCGAGGCGAGGCCGATGTCCACGACGCTCGGGAGCGTGTCGGCAAACCACGCGGGGAAACGGCTCGCGCCGCGTCGCCAGCCGAAGTCCGCGCCGGGCAGGACGTGGAGGACGCGGTTGGGCATGTACCACGGTGTGCCGACATCCCATTCCATGTCGGCATCGAAGGTGAAGAGGTCGCCGTGGTGATTGAACGCAAGGTCGAGCGGGTTGCGGAAACCGCCGGCGTAGAGCTGGACTTCGGAGCCGTCGGGTTTCACGCGGAGGATGTGGCCGGCGGGGAGCTGGACGTTGCCATCGAACATGCCGGCGTCCCACGGATTCGGGATGAGGCGGTCGTGCGCGTAGTTGCGCAGCGGGGAATTGGTGGAGAGATTTTTCGGGAGCAGGACGTTGTTGCCGTGCGCGATCCAGAGCCAGCCGTCGGGGCCGAGCTTGAGATGATTGCGGCCGTGGCCGACGCCGCCGTCGGTGCGGAGGAGTTCGGTGATTTCATCGAACTGATCGTTGCCCTGGGTGTCGCGGAGGCGGAAGAGGGCCTTGGTATTATTGGCGTTCGCGAAGAGTGCGCCGTGGGCGTAGAGGAGGCCGCGGCATTCGAGGAGCGTGTCGTTGATGACTTCGACGCGGGAGACTTCGGGGGCGGGCGATGACGTGGTAGTGACCGTGGCGGCGGGAGGTTCGCGGCGCTGGCTGAGCGCGGGCGCGGCGAAGGTGAGGCGGAGGAGGCCGCGTTTTTCGCGGGCGAGCGTCAGGCGTCCGCGGGGATCGAAAGCGAGGGCAACCCAGGAGCCTTCGTTGGTGGTGGCGGAGCGAATGAGTTCGGCGCGGAAGCCGGGGAGGAGCGTGAAGGTGGCGGGATCGGTGGCGGCGGATTGGTTGTTGGCGAGGGCGAGTTTCCAACTGTTGTAGGCGTCGATGGCTTTGTCGGGGGAGAAGGGGTTGCCGTTGGTGCGTGAGTCGGCGCGGCCAAGGGAGCGGGCGGTGGGAAGGGAGGGCGGCAAAGTGCTGAAAGTGATCCATTCCGGATTGGGACCCAAGGGGAGCGCGCTCCAGTTGGTGTCGGAGATCAGCCACGACTGGCGGGAGAGGTCGCCGTTTAGTTCGAGGAGGAGGGCGACGGCGGCGAGATTGGCGGGGTTGACGGCGCGGGCGGCGAGGAGGTTGGTCGCGCCGGGTTTGAGGCGGCTGGTGATGTCGATGCTGACGGCCTTGGTGCGGTTGGTCGCGATGCCAATGGACTGGCCGTTGAGAAGGAGTTCAGCGTGGCCCTCGGCGGCGGCGAGGAGGACGGATTTGAGCAGCGGCTTGGGCGCGAGGAAGGCGCGTTGGAAAAAGACGGTCTCGTTGGTGTGCGCGTTGGGGGCAGTGATCCATTCGGGGACGGGCGGGCGGTTGACGATTTGGGCGGGCGCGAGGGGCGCGGCGAGGACGACGAGGAGGGCGGAGATGGGGGCGAGGAGTTTCATGGGTGGCGGAGGGAGATTAACGGGGGAAACGGGGCGAGTGGCAAGCGAGGATGGCATGGCATTCGAGGGATGTTTGGAAATGGTGCAAAGGGGTGAGCCTGCAATCGTGGGTCGCTGATTCATGCCGAAGGCGAAATTGGCCTTGCCAAGAGGGGCGGGGGCTTTTCATGGTGGCGGCACTATGAAATCTTCCCGTCGTCAGTTTTTGGCCACCTCGGCGGTGGCGTCGGCAGCTTTGGTGGGTGGGAGTCGGGTGGCGGAGGGTGCGGTTTCCATCGCGGCGGCGCAGGCTGATCCGGCGTACACGATCAAGAACCGGCACATCAAGCAGACGATCATGGGTTGGTGTTTCAAGCCGATGGAGACGCTCGAACTGGCGCGGCATTGCAAGGCGATCGGTTTGCAGGGGATGGAGGGGATCGACAAGAAGTTTTATCCGGAGGTGAAGGCGCTGGGGTTGGGGATTTCGCTGGTGGGGAGTCACGGGTTTGCGAACGGGCCGTGCAATCCGAAGCATCGGGCGGAGGTGGTGACGAAGTTGACGGACGGGATCAATCTGGCGGCGGAGGTGGGGAGCAAGAAGGTGATCACGTTCACGGGAATGAAGTTTGAGGGGATGGACCGGGAGCGGGCGATCAAGGACTGTCTGGATGCGTGGAAGCAGGTGCTGCCGCTGGCGGAGAAGAAGGGGATCACGCTGGTGCTGGAGCACTTGAATTCACGGGACAACACGCATCCGATGAAGGGGCATCCGGGTTATTTCGGGGATGACATGGATTTTTGCGTGGAGCTGGTGAAGCAGATCGGGAGTCCGAATTTCAAGGTGCTGTTCGACATTTATCACGTGTCGATCATGAACGGGGACATCATCCGGCGGATCCGGTTGTACAAGGATTACATCGGGCATTATCACACGGCGGGGAATCCGGGGCGGTGTGAACTGGATGAGAAGCAGGAGATCAATTATCCGCCGATCATCCAGGCGATCATTGACACGGGGTACACGGATTATGTGGCGCAGGAGTTTATCCCGACGTGGAAGGATCCGATTCTGGCGCTGCGGCACGCGGTGATGGTGTGCGATGTGTGAGGGGGAAGGGCGGAAGCCGGAAGCCGGAAGCCAGAAGCCAGAAGCCGGAAGTGAGAAGCCGGAAGCCAGAAGGGGGAAGCCAGAAGGCAGAAGGGGGAAGGGATGGGGGCGCGGACTTGTGGGGAGTCGGGGAGGGGTTTACTTGGGGAGGGATTTGATGAAGGCGTCGGATTCGGCGATGCTGGCGCTCATGCGGGAGAGGAGTTCCTCGATTTGTTTCTGGATGCCGGCGGCTTCGTTTTTGAGGGACCCGATGGCGGCGGCGTTGAGGTTGTGTTTGAGGAAGAGGACGTTGTCCTTGAGCTGGGCGAGGACGGGTTTCATGGAATCGGCGGAAGCGCGGACGGTGCGGGAAAGCTGGGCGTAGCGGTCTTTGGTGTCGCGAAGTTGCTGGCGGCTGGTGGCGGCGAGGTTGGGGTTGGAGTATTGGGTGAGTTCCTTTTCCCATTCGGCGAACATGGAGGTGGCGATGCCTTCCATATTTTCGATGCGGGACTGGACGGCCTTGGTCCCGGCTTCGCAATTGTCGTAGGAACCTTTGAGTTTGTTGTAGGTGGATTCCAACTGGCCGCCCTGGAACCCGTAGAGTTCCTTGAGGCGGGTCATGGCGTCCTTGAATTCCTTTTGGGCGTCCTGTTGCTCGCCCTGGAGGGCGACGACGGCTTTTTTCAGGAGTTCGCGTTTTTCGAAGCCGAAAACTTTTTCAAGCGTGGTGTTGTAAACGGTCTGGCAGGCGGTGCCGAGGATGAGCAGGGTCGCGGTGAGGAGGGGGAGGAGGGGGCGGTTCATGGAGGGACGGAAGCTCAAAGCTCAAAGTTCAAAGCTCAAAGAAGGGGGGATC